>NZ_OY762614.1:1660000-1960000 GCF_963666145.1 uncultured Desulfobacter sp.
CGACCGTACTTCCCAGGCGGTACACTTAATGCGTTAGCTTGGGCACAGCAGATTTTAATATCCGCTACACCGAGTGTACAACGTTTACTGCGTGGACTACCGGGGTATCTAATCCCGTTCGCTACCCACGCCTTCGCGCCTCAGCGTCAATATCGGCCCAGAGAGATGCCTTCGCCATCGGTGTTCCTCCTGATATCTACGAATTTCACCTCTACACCAGGAATTCCTCTCTCCTCTACCGTATTCAAGTCTTGCTGTTTCAAGTGCACTTCCGGGGTTGAGCCCCGAGCTTTCACACCTGACGGACAAGACCGCCTGCGCGCCCTTTACGCCCAATAATTCCGAATAACGCTTGCGCCCCCCGTGTTACCGCGGCTGCTGGCACGGAGTTAGCCGGCGCTTCCTCCACTGGTACCGTCAATACAAACATCTATTAAACATTTGTAACTTCTTCCCAGTTGACAGAGCTTTACGACCCAAAGGCCTTCTTCACTCACGCGGCGTTGCTGCGTCAGGGTTTCCCCCATTGCGCAAAATTCCTCACTGCTGCCTCCCGTAGGAGTCTGGACCGTGTTCCAGTTCCAGTGTGACTGATCATCCTCTCAGACCAGTTAACCATCGTCGCCTTGGTAGGCCTTTACCCCACCAACAAGCTAATGGTACGCAAACTCATCCCCAAACAATTGCTTTCAAGAAGAGGCAATCTTTCATCAATCCACTTGTGTGAACCGACTTTATCCGGTATTAGCTACCCTTTCGAATAGTTATTCCAGGCTTGGGGGCAGATTATCTACGTGTTACTCACCCGTGCGCCACTCTACTCGGGATTGCAAGCAATCCCTTTCTCGTTCGACTTGCATGTGTTAAGCACGCCGCCAGCGTTCATTCTGAGCCAGGATCAAACTCTCCAGTTATAATCCTTTACTAAAACTTTTTAAGGTCTATGCTTTAAGCTGTTAAGCTTTGAGCATATTGTCATTGACCCGCTCTTTTCTTTTTCACTGACCAATTTTCAAAGATCTAACTTACTACTCAAAAAAAAACTTCGTCGAAAACTGTTGGGCTGTTCCCGTGAAGCCAGAGCAATATCCTTCATTTCCTAATCAATGTCAAACGTTTTTTTAATTATATTTCAATTTTTCTTTAAACCACACCAACGCACCGATGACATTTTTTAGCCCAAACCTTTGTAAAACAATAAAAATCTGTTAAGTTGCCCTCTTTGTTTTACATGGAAAAAAATTTTTAAAGGATTCCATTAATATGACGTGGATTGATTTGAGAAGTGATACGGTAACCCGACCCACCGATAAAATGAGGCAGGTCATGATCGCTGCCCCTGTGGGCGATGATGTGTACAAGGAGGACCCGACAGTTAATTTGCTTGAAGAAAAGGCCGCCGAAATTACCGGCAAGCAGGCAGCGCTTTTCTGCACCTCCGGCACCCAGTCCAATCTACTGGCCTTGATGACCCATTGCCGGCGGGGGGATGAATACATTGTCGGTCAAACTGCGCATACCTATAGGTACGAAGCAGGCGGCGCAGCGGTGCTTGGCAGCATCCAACCCCAGCCGTTGGATCTGGAGCCGGACGGGACTCTGGATCTTAAAAAGGTCGAAAAAGCCATGAAGCCGGATGATTTTCATTTTGCACGGACGCGACTGCTTTGTCTGGAAAATACCCAGGGCGGCAAAGTCCTGCCCATGGATTATTTGAAAGAAGCCCGCCGATTTGCCAGGGATCACCAGCTTGGACTGCACCTGGACGGGGCCCGGATTTTTAATGCCGCAGTAAAACTTAACATTGAGATCAAAGAAATTGCCCGGCTGTTTGATACGGTCTCCTGCTGCCTGTCCAAGGGACTGGGAGCCCCTGTGGGATCCGTGTTGTGCGGTCCTGCATCGTTTATCAAGGAGGCGGCAAAGTGGCGCAAGATGCTTGGCGGCGGTATGCGGCAGGCAGGTATATTGGCGGCCGCAGGCATTTACGCCCTGGAGCATCATATTGACCGGCTTGCCATAGATCACGACAATGCCCTGTACCTGGCCCGGGGTATCGCAGATATTGCCTGCCTGCATGTGAATCCCGAGACCGTTCAAACAAACATGGTGTTTGCCGGTATCGGTGATAACGCCCACGCCCTGGCCGCGCACATGAAAACCCGGGGGATACTCATTGACCGCGACCCAAACTTACGGATGGTCACCCATCTGGATATTTCCAAAAATGATATCCACAAAACCGTGCAGGCGTTTCACTCATTTTATGATGACATTAAATAAATCGCTGGGGAAAATCCGTAAACACCCCATCAATGCCTGCGTCAACAAAGCGCCTGTAATCGTTTGGATCATTTACCGTGAACAAATTGATACGTTTGCCGGCACGTTTCAGCCTTTGGATCTCTGACGGCTGAACCAGCAACGCATTTATATTGAGCACATCAAATTCCGCACCGGTAAATATAGCATCTTCGAAGTTCAGGGGTTGGTCATCATACGCCCCCACAAGGGCCTGGAGTTCATATTCGGGGGCAGATTTTCGGATAAAGCGAAGCCAATCATGGTTAAAAGAGGAGAGGGTCACCCGCCCGGGTGCGATACCGGATCGGGCCAGTTCAGAGAGTACCCGGGTCGGATGATAATTTGATTCAGGCTCATGACCATGTTCTTTGAGCTCAACATTGATGTACCAGTCGAGCGTTTTGGTCAGCACAAGCCCATCGTACAAAGAGGGAATCGGTTGCCCGTTGAAACCGGCCAAGATCTGCGGATCAATGTCGGCAACCATTGAAAAAGGGTCAATGCGTTCAAACCAGCTGCCTGCGTCCAACAATCTCAATTCATCAAGGGAATGACTGCCCAATCGGTCTATGGCGCGCCGCCCTGGACAAACCGTTTTTTCTGGTGCCTGGGGATCATATCCGAACACCTGGGAAGCGTTGGTGCATCGGGTCAGGGATTCATCATGAAAGAGCACCACATGACCGTCCCGGGTCAGGACGGCATCTGTTTCCCACCGGTGGGCACCCAGTTGGTGGGCTAACCGGGCGGCCGCCAGGGTATTTTCCGGGGCCAGACTCCTGGCCCCGCGGTGGGCGATGATTTCAACGCCCCCGGGCATGATCAGGCTGAAGATTAAACTCCTGGAACCGTATAGGTTTTACAGGTTCCGCTTGAACAGGTGCGCTCCTGGGTATGCACACCCTGGGCTGCATTTCCTGACGAGCCCATGGCATAGTTGGTGGCCGAAACCACACGCTGGAACTCATTGGAACTGCATTTTGGGCAGGAGACTTCTTTGTCGTCCTGCGACCCCATGACAATCACTTCAAAAAATTCTTCACACTTGCTGCACTTAAATTCATATATCGGCATGCGTTACTTACTCCTAATTATATTTGTAGTTCTTCAAATATAAGCAGTTATCGCGTTTGTCAAGACGCCCCGGCCGTATCAAGGAGTTCTTTGGCATGGGCAAGGGTGGCATCGGTAATCTGACTGCCGCCGATCATACGGGCCAGTTCCTTAATCCGGTCTTCCTGACTGGTCAATGGGGTGATGCGGGTGGCGGTTCTGCCCCCTGACACCTGTTTGGTTATCCTGAACTGGTGGTTGCCATATCTGGCAATCTGGGCCAGATGGGTAATGCAGATCACCTGCTGAAGCCGGCCCAGTTCTTTTAATTTAAGCCCCACTTTGTCCGATGTGGCACCGCCGATACCGGCATCCACCTCATCGAAAATCAGGGTTTCAAAGGAGTGATCCCGGCAGAGCACGGCTTTAAGGGCCAGGACAATACGGGACAGCTCCCCGCCCGAGGCTATTTTTGCCAAAGGCTTTGGGGCCTCCCCGGGATTTGGGGTAAGTAAAAAACGCACCCGGTCCATGCCTGTGGCAAATATTTTTTCATTATCCGTTGAGACAAGTTCGTCAGGATCGACACCCGGCTCCGTGGAAAAATCCACCTCAAACCGGGCCCGGCCCATTTCAAGGGCAGCCAGCTCGGCCTTTGCCAGACGGGCCAGGGCCAGCGCTTCCTTTTGCCGCCGCATGGACAACGCCTTTGCCTTTTGACGAATCTGGTCCACCAGCTTCTCCTGGGCTTGTTCCAGTTGCGCGATACGCCCCTCAATCCCCTGGATATCGGCCACATTGTCTGCCATATTCCGGTATTGCTCAAATATGGTATCAATGCTGCCCCCGTATTTGCGCTTAAGTTTTGTGATTTGATCCAGGCGCTGGTCCACCTGGTCCAGGGACTGGGGGTCCAGATCAATGCCCGAGGCAAAGGATCTTAACTCCGAGACAAGATCCTGGAGTTCATAGGAAATTTCATCCAAACGCCGGGCCAGGCCGCCCAGTTTTTCATCGGTACCGCAAAACCTGCCAAACCTGGCGGACATGCCTGAAATTTCATCAATCACCGAGCCCTCCCGGTCATATAAATTATGCACCGCACCGTTGACGGCCTCAAAAATATGTCCGGCATTCTGCAGCTGGTCACGCCTTTGAATCAGTTCCTCATCTTCACCAGGCTGGAGATGGGCGGATTCAATCTCATCCACCTGGAATTGGAGCAATTCCAGCTCTTTTTCAGCCTTTTCCTTACCGGCCTTGAGTAATGCGATCTCTTTTTTTAGGGGAACAATCTGCCGGTACAACGCGGTCACATCGTTTCTCAAATCAAAGGTCTGGGCAAATTCGTCAAGGATATCCAGATGCAGGTCTTCGTTGAGCAGTCCCTGGTGGGCATGCTGGCTGGACACACCGGCAAGATTCTGGGTCACCTGCTTTAGAAAATCCAGGGTGGTCTGGCGGGAATTCACATAAATTTTACTTTTACCTTCGGCAGAAACCACCCGCCGGATAATCAGGCCGTCATCAACGTCCATATCCTGATCGGCCATGAGTTGTGCGGCATGGGAATCTGCGGCAATGTCAAACACGGCTTCCAGTTCAGCATTCTCTTTTCCGGTGCGCACCAGATCCGCCGAGGCCCGTGATCCCAAAAGCAGATTAACGGCCTGGATAATAATTGATTTCCCGGCCCCGGTTTCCCCTGTCAGAACAGAAAGGCCGGAACCAAATTCAATGCGCAGATCCTCAATGATCGCAAAGTTTTTTATGACCAGGGCGTGCAGCATAAAATCTCCTTGCCGAAGAAAAACCCATGTGCAGCCAGGCCGCGGCCATGGCAGCCACAAGCCTGGGAATCCACAACCAAAGTGCAGGCAACCCCAAAGGCAGAAACAATGAGGGATCCTCAATCATGGCATGATTGATCCCGATGGACAGATGAAGCCGGGTCAGAATTTGGGGGTCATGGGCATTGTTTTTTGTCTCCTCAACGATGACGGCAGCCCCGTAAGCCAAACCAAAGACTGCTGCGGTCATCCAGAGCAGCGCGCAGGATCTGTCCAATCCCAGCAACCGTAAAACAGGCGCTGTAATATGCGTTACCGCCTCAATTACATGAAAGGTCCTTGCCAATTCCATGACCACCATCAACGGCATGATAATACACAAAATTTTTAAACACAGCCAGCCCGTACCTGCGGCCCAGTCAAGCAGCATGGCGGACAGCGGGCCGCCGGACGACTGCACAACCGGCACACCGGCTGCCCCGGCATTGCCTGGGTCCACCCCCATGATCCACCCGCAGATCATGGTGACGATAAAAGAGATGACCAGACGAAACACAACCGCAGTTGAAAACCGCAATCCGGAGTTGGCCTGGACCAGACTCTCCTGGATCAGGTTGTGGGAAATCAGGGTAAACACGGCAATCAAAATCATGTGCGGCATGGCAAACGGCATCACGGACAGGGCCGCCACAGTGCCGTAAATACCGGTAAAAATTCCGATAACCAGCACAACCGCCGCAGAGGCCGGCAAATGGATCATGCTCATCATGGGCTGTAAAAGAAAGTCGAGATGGTGCAATAGCTGATAGTGCACCATTAACGCAGTTGCAAAGGAGACAGGCACAAGAATCTTAATCAGCCAGATCAGGCCGGACCACCCTTTTTTTAAACCGGTTTTAACTGCGGACTGCACCCTCCCGGGAGTGCCGGTTTCAGGACTTTGGGGAACCGGATGAGGCATCTTGGGGCGGATCCAGATTCTTTTTCACGGTGTCATTGACGGTCTTGTAAACATCCTTAAAAGATTCATGGACGTTGGAAGGCGACAGCCGGCCCATCTCAATGAACTTGACTATAATTTCCTTGGTGACTCTGAGTATATGTTCGTCGGCGGATTTCATAAGATTGCTGAATACCAGAACCGTTTGATTAGGTCAATATTTTGGCCTGAATTTATGTTGCCATGTGCGTCTAAATGCTTATAATACGATATTTCTAACTTTTCAGGACAAAGGCAGTATTCCATAATGACAGAAAACCCCACCGACCACAACGACATTCATAGGCTTGAGCGGGACGGCAAACAGATTATTCTTATCGGGACAGCCCATGTATCCCGGCACAGTGCCCAACTGGTTTCGGATACCATAGAATCAGAACAGCCTGATACCGTATGTGTGGAACTGTGCAACAACCGCCTTTCCACCATCCGGGATAAGGACAGATGGCAGAATATGGATATTGTAAAAATCATCAAGGAAAAAAAAGCCTTGATGCTGTTTATGAATCTTTTGCTGGCCGCGTTCCAGAAAAAAATAGCCGACAAATTCGGCATAAAACCCGGCCAGGAGATGCTCAATGCCCTTGAGGCTGCAGACGAAACCGGGGCCGTCATCGTTCCTGCGGACAGGGAAATCCAGATCACTCTCTCCCGGATATGGCGGGGCATGGGAGTGTGGGAAAAAACCAAATTGATTTTCTCCATACTGCTGTCATTCGGCCAGTCCGATGAAATTGAAGAAGCAGACATTGAAAAGATGAAGCACCAGGACATCCTGCAGTCCCTGCTTTCAGAACTCAAAGAAGATCATCCCATGATCGGGGAAGTGCTGATCAACGAACGAGACCAATTCCTGGCCGAGAGCATTCGAAGTGCCCCGGGAGAAAAAATCGTGGCCGTTGTGGGCGCAGCCCATGTGCCGGGCATTCTAAAATATATTGCGTCGGACACCCCCATAGACCTTGCCGCCCTCAACACCCTGCCCCCGGCCGGCAAAATGGGAAAAATATTGAAATGGCTTATCCCCGGCCTGATCGTCATGCTTTTTGTTGCCGGATTTCTCATGGAGGGTAAAGGCGCGGGAACCGACATGATCTGGATCTGGGTGCTGGCCAACGGTGTATTTGCCGGTATCGGCGCACTTATCGCCCTGGCCCACCCATATACCATTTTGTCATCCATCGTAGCCGCCCCGCTGACCTCCTTGAACCCCATGATTGCCGCCGGCTGGGTAGCAGGTCTTGTGGAGGCCTTTGCACGCAAACCCAAGGTGCGTGATCTTGAAGCGATTCCCGAGGATATCACGTCTGTTAAAGGATTCTGGCGTAATAATGTGACAAGGATTCTGCTGGTGGTGGTGTTCACAAATCTCGGCTCGTCCATCGGCACCATGACGGCCCTGCCGCTGATGATCAAGCTTTTGTCCTGAGTAGAAAGGAGTTGTTGAGCCAATGGATATTTTTGTCGCACGCCAGCCTGTACTTACTTCGGATAAAAAACTTTTTGGTTATGAACTTTTATTCAGGCTCAGCCTGGACAATGTGTTCCCGGATATCGACGGCTCTGCGGCAACATCAGGTGTATTGTCCAATACATTTTTCTCCTTTGGAATCAACGACATCCTTTCCGGTAAACCCGGACTGATCAATTTTACCCGGGATCTTCTGGTCAAACAAACCCCGCTTCTTTTCCCCAAAGAGCATGTTATCGTTGAGGTTTTAGAAGACATTGAGCCGGAACCCGAAGTCATTGAGGCGTTAAAGGAGTTTAAATCCCGCGGATTCAGAATCGCCCTGGATGATTTTATTTATGATCAAAAATTCCATGAAATGATTCAACTGTGCGACATCATAAAGTTTGATATCATGGCCACACCTCTGGACACGCTGTCCCCTGTTCTTGACGCCCTGAAAAATGAACTTGGCCATATTACATTGCTGTGTGAAAAAGTGGAAACCCACCAGGAATTTGAACAGGCCAAAGCCATGGGATTCGACCTGTTCCAGGGCTATTTCTTTTCAAGACCTGAGATCATATCAAACAAAAGTCTGGCAGCCAACCAAGTCAGCAATCTGAAGCTGTTAAATGAAGTTTCAAAACAAGAACCAGCCATAGACATTATAGAGGGTATGATCAAAAATGATGTGGCCATCTCCTTTAAACTCTTGACGTTTATCAATTCAGCCTATTTTAACCGCCTTTCCCCCGTGGACACGATCAGGGAAGCCATCACTTTTTTGGGACTACAGGAATTGAAGAAATTTATTTATGTGGTGGTGGTATCGGGTATGAACCCGGGCAAACCCAACGAATTGATCCGGCTCTCGGTGATCAAGGCCCGGATGTGCGAACAATGCGCCCATGTCCTTAGAACACAGTTTACGCCGGAAGAGTTGTTCACTGTGGGTCTGTTTTCAACCATGGATGCCATTTTGGATATGCCCATGAAAGAACTTCTTGAAAAAATCAGCCTGTCAGAAAAGATCAAAGAGGCGCTTTTAGGAAAAAACCGCATATTTAACCAGATCAATGACCTGATCAAAAACTTTGGACGGGGACAGTGGAACCATAGCCGGTTTATGGCAGACAAAGATTCCAAACTGATTCAAAAACTGCCCGCTTTTTACCTGGACGCCTTAAAAATGGCAGACACCTTTCTTACCTCTGCCTGATTGTGCCGATAGCCTGCCTGATAAAAATGAATCTGGTCAAATTCCATAGATCAAACAAGACATAGAAACCATTAATGATCACCGGGCCTGGGCAAACTTTTGAATGCAGGCCGGATAGAGTTCCCACTCCTTTTTCAATCCTTTTTCCTTAACATCGGCCAGGGTATCCCCGTCGGCTATTTCAAATGCCTTCTGGCCGATGATCGGTCCTGAGTCTTCCCCGTAGTCAACATAGTGAACCGTACAGCCGCCGATCTTGCACCCATACCGGAAGGTATCACCATATCCGTCGAGCCCTGGAAATGAAGGCAACAGTGCCGGATGGATATTCATAATCCGATGGCCCGTGGCATCGGTATTAATACGGTCAATGAAATACGGGGTAAACACCCGCATAAACCCGGCCAAAACCAACAAATCCATGTCATAGGATTCAATATGGTCTAACAGTCGGCGTTCGGCAATGACCCTGGATTTTATGAAAAACAAGGCTTTGTCGGGGTTCTTTTCCACGTCCACCAGCCGCTGTTTCCTTAAAATATCCTCTGGATCAAAATCTTTGGGAAGCAGGGCGTCAATATCCGGGACATTGCGGCAATCGGCAATAATCCGGGCATAATCCACCACAAAGGTATCAATCCCCGCTTTTTTTGCACGCTCCAGGCCCTTGACCCCGTCGACATCCGAGCCGGTAAAGACAATCTGAGCATCAATGCGTCCCTGGGAGCAGGCATCAATAATGGCCTGCAGGTTGGTGCCGCCGCCGGAAATGAGTGTGCCGACTTTTAATTTTTCAACCATAACGTTTTATTTCTTCCCTTCACTATTGATTGCCGTACCCGTTTTGGGCCCCGCAGTCGGGGCATTCCCATGTAATTCCGTTGCAGGTCATTCCCCATTGATTTTCATACATACAGGACTGGCACATGGAAAATCCGCACCGGCACTGCCAGCAGAACATGGCCTGAGCACCACAGCAATGACAAGTTTTTGACCGGCGTTGCCGCCGCCGGGACTTCCCGTCCTGGGCACGCTCCCGGGATTGTTCGGACATAAGACTTCTCCTTTGCATTAAAAGATAGTATATATGCCGCTAATTAAATAATAATTCAACAAACAATTTTCAGGAAAGTAATCATGGCGGCACCAAAAACCATCTACCTGATCGACGGCAGCGCATTTTTATACCGGGCCTTTCATGCCATCCGCAGCCTTGCCACTTCACAGGGTCATCCCACCAATGCCACGTTCGGATTCACCCGGATTCTGCTCAAACTCATTAAAGATAAAGCCCCGGAATACGCAGGCGTTTTCTTTGATGTCAAAGGTCCCACCTTTCGTCATAAAATGTTTGATGACTATAAAGCCAACCGCCCGCCCATGCCCGAAGAACTGGCCGTTCAAATCCCGGATATCAAAGAAGTGGTCAAGGCACTGAACATCCCCATCATCGAAAAACAGGGATATGAAGCAGACGATCTTGTGGGCACCTACGCCCGCATTGCCCAGGAACAAGGGTTCAAGGTGGTCATGGTCACAGGGGACAAGGATTTTATCCAGTTGATCACCGATGAATGCACCCTGTGGGACCCCATGAAGGACACCCTCACAGACCGGTCCGGTGTCAAAGCGGACATGGGCATTGAGCCCGAGCAGTTCATTGACGTGTTAGGCCTTGCCGGAGACACGGCAGACAACATCCCCGGGGTGAAAGGCGTGGGCGTAAAAACGGCCGTTAAACTGATTGTCGATTACGGATCCATCAGCGGTATTTACGATAATCTGGAACAGCTGAAAAAAAAGAAAAAACTGTATGAAAACCTGGCAGACTCTAAAGAGATCGTCGATCTAAGCCGGGAGCTTGCCGCCATCGACCGCCACGTGGATGTTGAACATTCATTGGATGATTTTGCGCTCCAGGAATTTGACACCCGCAAAGCCTTTGAACTGTTCCAGTCCTTTGAATTCAAAGCCCTGGCCACCGAGTTTTCCCAAAAACCAGAGACATCCCAAAAAACGTATAAAATGATCCACACCATTGCCGACATGGAAAATCTGGCGTCGGCACTTGAAAAAAACGGGATATTTGCCATTGACACGGAGACCACGGGCATTGACCCCATGCTGGCGGACCTTGTGGGTATTTCCTTTTCGTATGAAAAAGACACCGGGGTTTACATTCCGGTGGGGCACACCAATGCGAGCGCAATTGAGATGCCTGAAAAAGAAGCGGTGCTTCGCATTTTCAAACCCCTGCTGGAAAATCCCAAGATCTCAAAGGTTGGTCAAAACATAAAGTATGATTTTATTGTTCTGGCCCGGTATGGCATTGAGATCAAAGGCATTGTGTTTGACACCATGATTGCCTCCCACCTGCTCAATCCCGGCACCCGGGGACATGGTCTGGACCGCATTGCCATGAATCTTTTCGGCCATAAAATGATCTCCTACGAAGAGGTGACCGGCAAGGGAAAAGACCAGATCGGATTCCAGGAGGTCCCCCTTGACCTTGCCGCAGACTATGCGGCAGAGGACGCAGATCTGACCTTCATGGCATATGAGGTATTAAAAACACAGATCGAGGACAAGGGGCTGACCCCTTTGATGGAAACCATTGAAGTGCCGTTAATCAGCGTGCTGGCAAAAATGGAGATGGCAGGCATCCGTGTGGACACGGATGTGCTAAGTCAGATGTCCCAGGAGTTTGAACAGGAATTAAAATCTCTTGAAGAAAAAATATACGAGCTTGCAGGAGAGGAATTCAACATCAATTCATCCCAGCAGCTTGGGGTGATTCTCTTTGAAAAGTTAGGGCTGAAAGCCGTTAAAAAAACCAAGAAAAAAACCGGGTATTCCACAGATGTTCAAGTGCTCACCCAGCTTGCCGAAGCCCATGAAATGCCCGAAAGGCTGTTGCGGTACAGAACCCTTGGCAAACTGAAATCCACCTATGTGGACGCCCTGTCGTCCCTGGTTCACCCGGATACCGGGCGCATCCACACCTCCTTTAACCAGACCATCACCGTGACCGGCCGCCTGTCATCGTCCAACCCCAATCTGCAGAACATACCCATTCGCAAACCCGAAGGCAAAAAAATCCGGCAGGCATTTATTCCGGCAGACGGCTGTACACTGATTTCCGCCGATTATTCCCAGATTGAACTGCGGCTGCTGGCCCATTGCGCCAAGGATCCCATTCTCATTGAATCTTTTCAAAACGACGAGGATATCCATGCCCGCACGGCACTGGAAGTGTTCCAGGTGCTGCCCGGCCTTGTCACCGATGAGATGCGCAGCCAGGCCAAAGCCATTAATTTCGGCATCATTTACGGCATGAGCGCATTTCGCCTGTCCAATGAACTGGGCATCAGCCGGAAAATGGCAGGGATTTACATTGACAATTATTTCAAGCGTTATGCAGGGGTAAAAAAATTCATTGACGAAACCATCGAGCAGACCCGGGAGACCTGCGAGGTATCCACCTTGTTCGGCAGAAAACGCAGGCTTGATGACATTCGGTCGTCCAACACCAATCTGCGCAACTTTGCCCAACGGGCTGCGGTGAATACGCCCATCCAGGGCAGTGCCGCAGACTTGATCAAGCTTGCCATGATCAAGATGCAAACCGCCCTTGCAACAGAAAATATGAATTCAAAAATGCTGTTATCCGTGCATGATGAAATTATTTTTGAAGCGCCTGAGCAGGAAACAGACAAACTCATAACCCTGGCAAAGCAGGTTATGGAACATGTTACACCCCTGGAAGTACCCCTGAAGGTGAACTTTGGTGCCGGAGCCAATTGGGCCGAGGCAGAACATTAACCCCCTGTCCGGTAAAACGGACCTCAAACCTTAAAAAATAGAGGAAAGACGTGAGTAAGCAGCGCATCGGACTTGTAATTAAAGATGAGGACCACGCCCAGGACAAAGCCCAGGAATTAATTCAGCATCTCGGGGACAGATGCCTGGTCATTGACACCCAGGCGCCAACACCGCCGCCCATCCCCGACGATCTGATCTGCATTGTTGTGCTCGGCGGAGACGGCACATTCTTAAGCGTGGCCCGGTATATTGGTAATTCGGACATCCCTTTGATGGGTATCAAATTCGGCGAGGTGGGATTTCTGGCCGAAACCACTGAGGATCTTTTGTGTAAATCGGTTGAGGCAGTATTTGAAGGAAAGTACACAATCCGGGAGCGCAGCCGCCTGAATATCCGGGTCGTACGAAACCGTGAACGCATCGTGGATGAGGATGTGCTAAATGACGCGGTCATTAATAAGGCAGCCCTGTCAAGGCTTGCCTCATGTGCAGTCTATCTGGATGATGCCTACCTGACCACCTACCGGGCCGACGGACTGATTGTGGCCACACCCACGGGCTCCACAGCCTATTCACTGGCTGCAGGGGGACCGGTGGTTCATCCAGCCGTCCGCTCCACCATTTTGACCCCGATCTGCCCGTTTACCCTGACCAACCGGCCGTTGCTCATTCCGGACCATACCCGGGTGAAAATCTGTCTGGAGGGCAGTCCCGAGGATATGATTTTAACCCTGGACGGCCAGGAGGGATATGACATGGAAACCTGTGACAGGATATATATTCAAAAAAGCCGTCACAAACTGAAAATGATCTCCTTTGATGACCACTCCTATTTCAAGGTGCTCAAAACACGGCTGCACTGGAGCGGCGGCAGATCCTAACCGTCAATTTCCAATGATTTTTTTTATAACGGCCACGGGCCGTCCTTGGTCTATCTGAATCGAGGCCGGCTCATGGTTGTTATACTCGGTCAACACAATATCAGCCCAAAATCCTAAAAAACGATCCATTCTATTCCTGCGCCATCCGTTTTGTTACATTTAATGGGATTCAATTTGTTTGGTGATGTGTTTTTATGTTAAAATTGACACAATCGAATCCATTGGACAGATGCCAAACAAAAAAGCAATCATGAAAGCAATGTTTCACGGATCATTGCCTAAAATGGCTGACGAAAGACGGTTCTATGTTCTAAACGTCATCACAACATGAAAAGAAAAAAATGATGTTAAACAAAAAAAATAAATTTTTATGTTTTGCAGCCGCCGTTACTCTGTTCCCATCTATTTTCTTTTTATTGATCATGGGGGGGTTTTGGCTAAAACTTTCCCCCACAAAGCAGAATCTTTTATTTGAAATGATAAAGGCGGACGGAATCTATTTTTTCATCGGTTTTCTAATGTTTTTTGAGATTGTCGGCTACACGATCTATATCGTCTTGAATAAATTTTTTATTCCCTTGGCCAAAATCCCAGATGAAATTTCCGTAATGTCAACTGTGAATTGCGCCCACCGGATAAACACGGAAGGAACAAACGAAATTCAAACCATCGTAAAGGCCATCAACCTCTTTGCCGATCACTACGAAAATGTGAAAAAAACCATCAAAGAAGAGATCAACCGAAAAAGAGCCGAGTTGCAAATAGAAAAAAATATGCTCGCATCATTTTTGGATGAACTACCCCAGGGGATCATTGCCTGCAATACCGAAGGCCAGATCAATCTTTTCAACAAAAAGGCCAAAATTTTAGAAGCCCCAAACCATATCATCGGAATCGGCAGATCTATTTTCAATATCATTGATCGAGAGATCATCACCAATGCGCTTTATGAAATAAACGTGAAAAAGCCGGACAAACACGCAGCGGCATCGTCGTCTTTCATCACCTTAAGCCCCAGCAATGTCTTGATCAAGGCGGACATCTCGCCGATCTCGGATCAACGTGACAATTTTGCCGGATTCATCGTCGTTTTCTACAACATAGGAAAAGACTTTGAGCTGTATGCCAAAATCGACAACATTTTCAAAGGTACCGCCAACGATATTCTTTCTTATCTCGATAAGATAAAAAAAGAGAAAACGGTCACAAGGGAAATCACCCTCATAGAAGACAATTTAAAGCGATCAGAAAAAAATTATATTGATAAAATAAAAGAGCGTCTGCCGTTTCTGGTGGTGTCTGACAGGGACATCCTAACGACGATCCAAAAAAGAGCCGGGGAAACCCTTAATATTTCGTTAAAGCCCGAATTCCCGGCTCACATCAACTGGATTAGAATCGAAACCTACTCTTTTATCTATGCGTTTTTATCCATTTTGACCCTGTTGAAAAAGAAGACATTTAGAAGAGCGTTTAGCTGTACACTTTTTAAAGAGTCAAATTTTCTGGCGTTTTTCTTTAATATTCCGAATGCTGAAAAAAACCGGGATATTTTTAGAGATGAGAACTTCTTTTTAACCCTGAAAGATTTCTTGAATTATCATGAGGCGCAAATCAGTTTAAGTTTTAATGAAAAGAGCGAAAGGGGTATCAAAATTATGATTCCCCTGGCTGAAATGAATGAGTCGGAGGAGGTGCGCAACATTGTCATCGCCCGGGATGCAGATGAGCGGCCCGATTTTTTCGATTTCGATCTTTTTACAAAACGAAAATCCGACACCCAATTAAATGAGATGCCGTTAAAAGAGATCGCTTATACGGTTTTTGATACGGAAACCACCGGGCTCGATACCAAAAAGGATGAAATCATTTCCATCGGCGCGGTCAGAATCGTAAGCGGCAGGATTTTGACGACGGAAAAGTTCGACCAGCTGATAGACCCGAAAATGCCCATCCCCCTTGAGTCTGAAAGAATTCACGGCATCAGTGACGACATGGTCAAGGCAAAGCCAGACATCAAAGAGGTGTTGCCGATTTTTCATAAATTTTGCGAAGATACGGTTTTGGTGGCCCATAATGCCGCATTCGATATGAAGATGTTTTCAAGAAAAGAGGCGGAAGCCCAAATTAAATTTGACGCCCCGGTTTTAGATACCCTCCTGCTTGCCTTGATTGTTTATCCGATGGTCGAAAAACACAATATGGTCTCCATCGCCCGCTTTGCAGGAATTGATATTGTAGGCCGTCACACGGCCATCGGGGATGCCTCGGCAACGGCCCAGATTTTTCTTAAATTTATCCCGCTGCTTGCAAAAAAAGGAATTCATACGTTAAATGACGCAATTGAAGCGTCAAAAAAGACACTATACTCAAAATTAAAATATTGATGGCGTCGTAAAACATCGCCCACACAGCGTGATGATGCCTGGCCTGTTCAACCCATGATTGTTAGACCATCGTCTGCATCATTCAAACACCCAGCTGTATTCCAACCCAGGCCCAATGCATTTCCATCCGTCATCAAGCAATGAAAGGCCTGTCTCGGTAAAATTAATATCCGTTTGACGATCAGCGATCTTCACATTGCCGTTCTGATCCGATTGAAAGGCAACGGCTTTTCCACTTTTATGCAACAGCACAAAATGATCAGCACCTTTTTGAAAAAGCCGTTGTAAGCCGGCTTTTGGATAATCATCTTCATTCATTGCTTTATTCCTCAATTCGGTTTCATACCCCGGCAGGCCAAAGACGCAAAAGATGCTATTGTGGCAGATTCAAAACCACCCGGGCAATGCGGGCGGCAGTCTCCTTGGGGCTGCGGCAGGGGAACATCCCCGGAATATTGGGCGCACCGGAAAGACCAAATACCTCTTTTTCAAACTGCAGGCCAAAGGCAATCTCTGAAAGGGTACCGTAGCCCCCGCCGATGGCCACAAGGCAAAGGGCGGCCCGTGTCAGAATTGCGTTTCTGGCCACGCCGATTCCTGTGGCCAGGGGGATGGTGACATAGGGATTGGCGTTTTCCGGATTTTCATCGGGCAGCAGCCCCACGCAGATGCCGCCGGCCTCCGACGCGCCTTTACAGGCGGCCTCCATCACCCCCTGGCGCCCGCCGCAGATCAGCGTCAACCCCATCTGGGCAATGAGCTTGCCCAATGCCAGCGCATCTGCAAGCTGTTCTTCGGACGCCTTTCGGCCTCCCAGAATACCCACCGGCACCCGGCAGCGGCCACTCTGTTGTTGCAGCTGGGTGACCGCATCCGTTTCCGATACCGGGGCAAGTTCTGCCGGAATATCATCCAGGTGGCCCCAGCTCCGGCTTTCCGGGGAAAAAACCTGCGCCGAACGCAGATTAATAAGATTGTTTTCTAAATCAAAAGCCAATGACATGGCATAACTCCTGTAATGGAACATCTCTTCGACTCAAAAATCTAAATCGGTCGAAGCGCCCCTGTATCCTGACATAAGTCATCAGTCAGCACATAAAAAATCAATTAACGCGGCATTAAAATCTTCCGACTGCTCCATATTTACCATATGACCGGCATCGGCCACCATGCAAAGCCGGGCACCGGGGATTTGCTTGGCCATCTCCTGGGATTTTTCCGAAGGGATCGCCTTATCCTCTGTTGCCCCCATGACCAATGCGGGAATTTTCAGCTGGGGCAGCAACGCCGATGAATCATCCCGATCCCGAATCGCCTCCAGCCCCACAACAAACCCGGCAGGAGACGTTGCCGTCATCCAGCCGCGCACCTCTTCCACCAGTTCAGGACGATCGGCAACCGTCTGATCAGCAAAAATAAGCGGGGTAAACGCATTGGGCACAACTTCCGGGCGGCCTGCCTGAATTTCCGAGATCAAATGGTTGCGCTTGCCCCGGGCGGTTTCATCATCGGCATCCGCCCGGGTGACGATAAAACAGGCGGCGGAAAAGCGTTCTGGATAACGGGCCAGCAAGTTGAGCATCACATACCCGCCCATGGACATGCCGCCGACCACGGCTTTCTCGATCCCCAAATGATCCAGCAACGCGATCAAATCATCGGCCAACAGATCCGTAGAACCGGTCTTTGCACCCGGCTCACTTTCCCCAAACCCTCTCAGATCGGGAACCACAGCCCGGAAACCCGCCCCAGCCAACGCCTGCATCTGGGGACGCCACATTTTCCGGCAAAGGGGAAATCCGTGAATCAACAATACGGCAGGCCCATTTCCTTCTTCATTATAAGCCAACTCAATGCCATTAAGCTTTACTTGCATATAACCTCCAGAATAGCAGCCATGGGCCCATCCGGCCTTTAAATATCCGGACTCAACCCACAACAAAACATGAAAATAAGTTAACAACGCATCCCAAGGTTCCCATAAACATCACCTTGTGTTTGCACATCCAAGAAAAGATCCTATCAGCTCCCAGCCCGCACAACAAGCGCTTAAAAGAAACCCTTTTCATTGTTGCCACCCTCAATACCCCGTTAAAGACGGATCGAAGAAAGAATTTGCAAGCCGGTTGGGATGATGTTAATGATTCCACCGTTTAACATTTAAAAGAGGACTGATCAGACACATGAATATTCTTTTTGCTGCATCCGAAAATTCCTGGGGCGGTTTTTTCGATATAATCCGCTCAGAATTACCCCATCACACTTTTAAGGCAACCGGGAAATTTCAGATAGATAGTCTCAAA
Organism: uncultured Desulfobacter sp.; assembly: GCF_963666145.1. Lineage (NCBI taxonomy): Bacteria > Pseudomonadati > Thermodesulfobacteriota > Desulfobacteria > Desulfobacterales > Desulfobacteraceae > Desulfobacter > uncultured Desulfobacter sp. The sequence goes on from NZ_OY762614.1 coordinate 1,678,213, forward strand.
GGCATTGATGTCTTAATTCCGACCATGTCAGCGGTAACCCAGGAGGTACTGGAAAATGCGGACCGCTTGAAACTGATACAACAATGCGGTTCAGGCCTTGAAGGGGTAGATATTGAGGCGGCCAAAAAGAAAAATATACCCGTTTGCAATGTCCCGACAGATATTTCAGGCAATGCGGACTCCGTTGCGGAATTGGGAATATATATGATGATCGGGTTATCCAGAAACATTCCCGCCATGGCCCAAAACATGGCAAACAAAAAAATGGGAGAACCCCAGGGAATGTCCCTGCAGGGCAAAACAGCGGGCATCATCGGCCTTGGCGGTATCGGAAAGGCGCTGATCAGAAGACTGAAAACATTTGATATGCGAATCATGGGCATCAAACAGAATACCCCTGAACGGGCCAAAAAAGAACTTGGCATCGATTGGGCCGGCCCCCCGGATGAAATGTGCAAAATGCTAAAAGAATCCGATTATGTGATCCTCAGCCTTCCGCTGACTGCTGAAAGCAGAGATATAATCAATAGCGATACAATTTCCTATATGAAAAAAGGGGCGTTTATCATAAACCTGTCCAGGGGCGGAGTAATAAATAAAGAAGCACTGGAGAAGGCGCTTGCCTCGGGACAAGTTGCCGGGGCGGGCCTGGATGTGTTCTGGGAAGAACCGCCTGCCCCGGATGACAGTCTCTTTGGATATAATATTATTTCAACACCCCATGTCGCAGGTTCTACCGATGTTTCAATGAGAGGTATTGTAAAGGTGGTCTCGGACAATATCCGCAGGCTGGAGAACAAGCAGGCCCCGCTTTATTCAAAATAATTATACAAATAATCAAAAACAAACAAAACTAAAGGTAGCGATATCAGGGTAAACATAAGGCTGGATACCAAGTATTGATTAACGATCTCCCGGTTTCCCTGGGCCCTTGAGGCAAATATCGGCAAAGCGGTGAGAGGCGGTGTGGCGGCCTGCATCACAATGATAAATGCGATGTTGTATTCTAATCTAAACAATAGAATTATTCCTAAACCTATCATCGGAAATAAAATATTTTTGACAACAATAAATTTAATTATTTCACTCCAAACAGCCTTGCCGGTCTTTTGAAGATCCACATAAATATTTCCACCGATAATAAGCATAAGAAGGGGGATGGTCATTCCACCGACCATCTTCAAGGCAGTTAAAATAAATTCCGGGATCAGCTGATCCCCATTTGTAAATTTTAAAAGCAGCCCCAATGCGGTTGCGATCATTACCGAATTGATTGTTTTTTTAAGGCTGAACTTCTGTTTACCTTTTTTGAAAAATAAGTGGTAGGTGTTAAAAAAAAATGCCGGATAAAAGATTGTGAATAAAAATAAATCAACTAACAATGACGCGTCGGCGCCAAATGTCTCGGTGATGACGATGATTGGAATGAAAAGGCCGTTTTGAAAAACCAGAGCCAGGTTCGTCTCTTCTTGGATTTCCTTTTGAAAAAGACGTTTAAAAATATTTGACATGAGTATTGCAGCGATCGTAAAAATCATCCAATAGATTGGATATAAATACCAGCCAGGAAAATTTGCCGGCTTAAACGTCTTGATTATTCGAAAAAAAATTAAAGAAGGAAGCGCAATCTCTAAAACCAGCGGGGAAAGAAGGTCTAAAACATCTATGGGGACCAGCTTTCTTTTAGCAACAAAAAAGCCTAAAAAACCAATGAAAAACATAATTCCAACGGATTGAGATACAACAATAAACATATTCATGCAGGCCGTCCTGGTATTATTTTTGATCAAACAGATCGACAGCGGTTTCTTGGATCAGACGTTTCAACTCAAGATGTCGAATCCAATGGTCAGGGATGGCATCAACCCCATACAGCGCCCCGAGCATATTACCGGTGATGGATCCTGTTGAATCACTATCTCCGGAATGATTGACTGCCAGCAAAACTCCCTTTTTGAAATCATCCCCGGCCACCCGTGAGCAATAAATACTGATGCCAAGGGCTTCCTCAGCAATCCAGCCTTCTCCGATTTTAGATACGACATCAGGCCCTGGTGTTGCGCGCTCCGCCAGTTCAAGTGCGGTATCAATAACGCTTAACGTCTCTTCATTATTCGTGTGACATTTTAAAATCGAAATGGAATCATTGATTGCGGTGTTAAGCGTTTCCCCTGAAATTAATCTGGAAAGAATTGAGGCAAAGGTTCCTGATGCCAGGTACCCGGTGGGATGGCCGTGGGTCAGTGCCGCGCATTCACAACCGATTCGAAATGCTTTTTCTGCATCATCATACATCAGCCCCACCGGAGCCATCCGCATAACCCCGCCGCACCCTTTACTGTCGTTTACGGGATTATCAATTGTGCCCAATTTTCCGGATCGCAAGGCAGACAAGCAGCTTTTTCCCGGAGCTCTTTGTGAAAAGAGCTCTTTATGTCCCGTCAACACGCCATCAATAATTGAACAGGTCCCATAGGCCTTTATGAGATGTTCCTGAATCTCGGTCTCCTGGGTATATAACCATCGTAAAAGGGCATGATATACTGCCGAAACGATACCCGCATCGCCCTGGTAGTCCGGCCTGACCCTGGATAGAATCACCCCTTCAGCGGTAAATAATGTCATTTGAGTATCATCGGTAATACTGCCGATCTGCCCGTAAGCTTGGGCATAATCGATCAATCCGTCATTTCCAAACAAAGACCTGATCTGACCAATGGACATAAATTCGATGGGTGCGCCCAAAGCGTCCCCAACGGCGCCGCCGATCAGGCATCCTTTAAAATATTCAAGCGATTTCATTTTCAATTCTTCTCTTAAATTCCTTTACCTTCTTTAGTTTGAGCATACATGAATCCCATGAATGCTTTGATTCTCTGGGTATTTCTCAGATCCGGATGGATGAGCATCCAGGTGTCGTGATGAAACTGCCGGGGGATCTTCATTACACTGACCAGGGACGAATCCTGGTTGCCCACATAGATGGGAAGGGGCGCGATGCCCAGTCCCTGACGGGCGTAGCTGTATAAACCGGTCAGCATGTTGCAGCTCATGGCAATGGCCGCCGCAGGTACAAGGCGCTTTAACCATTCATTAAATTCGACCCCGTCAAGCGCTTCATTCAAGATAAGAATCCGGTGTGCGGCAAGATCCTGGATGGATTCCGGCCTGCCGAAGGTATTGATGTATTCCCTGGAGGCATAAAGTTCAACCGCTATGGGCGCAAGCTTTTTGCCGATCATGTAATCCGGATGATCATTGTAAGCACAGATCAGGATATCGGCCTGTCTTCGGGTCAAATCTGTAAATCCCGTCCGGATGTCTATATCAAGCAAAATACCGGGATATTGGATTTTAAATTTTTTAATAAAAGGCGGCAGCCAAAAATGCCCCAGGGTATCTGTAATGGAAATTTTTATTTTGCCCTCATACCGGATATCCTTGCCCTTTATTTTTCGTTCGACAGACAGAATTTCATCTTCAAGGTGCTGGATGTGATCGAACATATCCCGGCCGCTTTCAGTCAAAACATAGCCGGACTTGAATCGTTCAAAGAGCCGGGCTTCCAGCTTTTTTTCAAGGGCGTTTATCCTGCGCAGCACCGTTGAATGATTTACTTTTAAGGATTCTCCGGCCGCCGTCAGCGTTCCCAGACGGGCAACTTTCAAAAAATAACGGTAATCATCCCAACTGACATTGTTGTGCATTTTTGCAATCCTCATAGGCAATAATCCGGTATTGATATGCACAATAACAGACCATATGTTATGGTACAAGACGAAACAAATTTACAGCGCATACATTTCGTCAAAACCAAAGGAGACAGCATCATGAAAAAAATGATCACATATATAATCGCAGCGTTCGCACTATTGACCACCTCTGTTTTTGCCCAGACCTGGAACGTGGATCCGGCCCACACCTCAGCGGATTTTTCAATTCAGCACATGGCCATCAGCCGTGTTACAGGTAGTTTCAGCCAGGTGACGGGTCAGCTAATCTTTGACAAAACAGGCAAGCAACCAGAGTCGGTCAACATCTCCATTGATGTGGCATCCATTAATACAGGGGTGGACCAGCGTGATGAACATTTGAAAAGTCCCGATTTTTTTGATGTAAAAACATATCCGACCATGACCTATACCTCTGATAAGATCATCTCCCAGGGTGAAGGCCGTTACAAAGTCGAAGGTACCTTGACCTTGCACGGAGTCAGCAAACCGGTCACACTTGCCGTTGAGGGGTTGGTGAACAATGAAAAAGATCCGTGGGGCAACACCCGCAAAGGTGCCCATGTCACGGCTGAACTCAACCGAAAAGATTTTGGTATCGTTTACAACGCAGTTTTGGAAAGCGGCAATCTGATGATCGACGAAACCGTAGATATTGTGATTAACCTTGAGTTTATTAAACAATAATGACGGGGGGACTTCGGCGGCCGGCTTTTAAAAGACGGACGTTCTGAAGTAAACGTCAGCATGGAATTTCCGGGACCTGGGTTACGGAAATTCCATGTGCAATTTCAGCACCATCTTTTCAATAATCCGCAGATGCAAAACGCCGACTGGAAGAAAAAACAGCCCATCTGGACACTGTTACTTAACATAATCGGGATAATGTTCCTTTATACAGTCGGGACAGATGCCATGGCTCAGCGTGATATCAGAATGCGCACTCAGATATGCCTCCAATTGATTCCAGTACCCTTTATCATCTCTAATTTTTTTACAATGTGCGCAGATGGGAAGAAGCCCGCTCAATGTCTTGACTTCAGCCAGTGCATGCTCCAGCGCCTCATTCTTTTGAATAAGTTTCTCATTGGCTTCGGTTAACTGTTCCGTGCGCTCGGCAACTGTTTTTTCCAGCCGCTCATGGTGGGCATACAGTTCTTGTTCCGCCATTCTGCGACGTTGCCGATGCCTGTGGGCAAAGGTTAAGGTGAATGCTGCAATCACGGTGGTAAAAAAAATGGTGACAGCGTCCCGAACGGCTTCACTGCGCCATTTTTTTAAAATGTTCTTCTGATTGTATGACACAGCCACATGAAACGGAAAGCCTTGTAATTGATGTGTTGAAACAATGGTTTGCCCATCTTCATATGTTGCTCTTCCGCCACGGCTTAAAAGTGTTTTGGAAAAGGATGCAAAATGCGGCAGATCTTGTATGTTGGCGCCGATGAACTTTGTTTCGGGATTTGTTTCTCTAAACCAGCCGGTCAAAACGACGCCGCTGATATCAACCAGTGCAATCGCTTCCATATCCACATCCAGATAATCACTGAAACGATCATAAAAAAAATCGGGGTCCACCACAGCACCCAGCACACCCAGAAATTCGTTGTTTTGGTTTTCAATTCGCCGGCTTAATACGATTTCAGCCTTATCTTTTCCAACAATAACCGAATCTATGGAAAATTCCAGCCACGCATCCCGGTGGTCTGAAAAAGCAGGTATTTCAAGTTTTCCTGCCCTTTGGCTGCTGTATAAAAGATCACCGTTTGAATCCATTAAAAAGACATCCTTGATTTGAGGCAAAAGCCTTAATTCCGGCTCAAAAATTTTAATGGCGTCAATAGAAAGCAAATGGTTCAGATTGCTTTGATGTTGAATAACTGAACGAAGCGGCAGGAGCATCAGGTCAACCGCATAGATGACGCTGGTGCTGTTTTCCGCAAGAAGCTGTGCCTGGGCGATAGATTTGATCCGCCCTTCATTTAAATAGTTTTGCCTGTTTCTGAAAATTGAAAAAATGCTCAACGTGGTAAAAATAATCACAACGGCACAAAACAGCGCCACCGCAATCTCGAACGATTTACCTGTGGACATGGGAAAAATTCTATGATTCATCTTTGGCATGGGCAAATCCGGCATCATGTTTAAAAATTTTCATAATCTGACGGACCAGTTCCGGGTCGATTTTCAATATTTTTACAAATTCATCCTGCCTGGAAAGCATTTTTTGTCGCCAGGCTTCCATTTTCACCGGATCGGGAAGCGTGACGTCAACACCGTTTTCCAAAAGAATATTTTTGGCCTTGCGCTGGGATTCGGCGGCTTCCCGACGGGCGGTGTCCACATAGTTTTCCCATGTATCGGTCAGAATACGCCGGGTATCATCAGACAGCTTATTCCAAAATGACAGCCTTACCAATGGAATGTATTGGGCAAAATATTCCTGATCTTCAAAGGCATGTTTGACGCCTATTTTCCACAGGCGCGCACTTTTAACCGTTTCATAACTTGTCAATATTGCATCCACCCGCTTCTGCTGCAGATACTGCGGCAGATCCGGCCAGGGAATGATCCTGGCAAGTCCGCCCATGGCCTCAATTCTTAATTTATTGGATTCACCACCGGCAACTCTGACCCGAAGCCCGGCGATGTCTTCCTGGCGAAGAATCTTTTTGTTCACGCTGAAAAGATTCGCGTGCCCCAAATCTATCCACTTTCCGATGACTTTAAGTTTCAAATTATGTTCCAACCGGTCGGCAATGGTTTGCCCGACCGCACCGTCAACCGCCTGGTAATTTGCCTGGGCCAACCGGCCATAGAAAGCCGGAAGCAAAAATATCTGCACATTCGGCTCAAACCTTGAAACATGCCAGGTTCCAGGCACCCCCATTTCAACCCTGCCCTGGGCCATGGCCTGAATAATATCCCGATCCCTGAATAGACGGGAATCAGAAAAAAAACGCACATCAATACGGCCCTGGAGCTTTTTCTTGATCTCATCGGCATATCTTTTGACCGCCTGGGTCTGGACATGTCTGTCGTTATTTTCCACTGAAATTCGCATGAGTGGAAGCGTTTGTGCCCCGGCAAATGCAGCCCATGCCATGACAATGAATACCATAACGGTTGAAATATATCGGGTCATGTAAAAATCTCCTTATAAGCCGTTTCAGCTTTAAGCTGCGCCGTTATTATCCAGCACCTCCCGTACCTTGGCCGTCAAACCGTTCACGGAGAACGGTTTCTGGATGAATTGGATACCGTCACCAAGCACGCCGCGGTGTGCAATAATATCGTCGGTATATCCAGACATGAAAAGCACCTTCAGGTTTTGATATTTTTGAACGGCTTTTTCAAAAAGCTCCTTACCGTTCATACCCGGCATAACGACATCGGTGAGTAAAAGATCTATTACACCTTCATAGGAAGCTATTATGCATAAAGCATCATCGCCATTGGATGCCTCAAGCACCTTGTACCCCCACCGCTTAAGTATGATCCGCCCCAGATGACGAACCAACTCGTTATCTTCGACAAGCAGTATGGTCTCTTTGCCTTTTTGGCTTTCTTTTGTTTTTTGACCCGGCTTTTTCTCCTCCGGCATCTCCTTGGCGATGGGCAGATATATTTTACATGTTGTTCCCACCCCGGGTTCACTGTACATCCAGATATTGCCATTGTGCTGTTTGACGATGCCGTACACCGTGGCCAGGCCAAGACCGGTCCCCTGCTCTCCCTTAGTTGAAAAAAAAGGTTCAAAGATGTGTTCAAGGGTATCTTTATCCATACCCGAACCGGTATCGCTGACGGACAGCATGACATAAAGCCCCGGACGGACATCCGGATGGTTCCCGGCATACACCTCATCCAGATTGGACAATCCGGTTTCAATGAGCAACAGTCCGCCGTCAGGCATGGCGTCCGCAGAATTTACCGTCAGGTTCATCAAAATTTGTTCAATCTGCCCGATATCGGCCAAAACCAGGGGGATTTCACCGGAAAGATTTTTCTTGAACTTAATATCCTCGGGTATTGTACGCAACAAAAGTTTTTCGATACCCTGGACAACCAGGTTGATATCAATGGGTTTGAGTTCGATGACCTGTTTGCGTGAAAATGCCAGCAACTGCCTGACCATATCCCGGGCCCGGACGCCGGCATTGGCAATCTCCAGGGCCTGGTCCCGACGCGGATCTCCAACGCGTAAATCTTCGGCCAGTATCTCGGCATAATTGAGAATCGGACAGAGCATGTTGTCTAAATCATGGGCAATCCCGCCAGCCAGCCGGCCGATGGCCTCCACCTTCTGGGCCTGTCTTAACTGGGTTTCAAGATTGATCTTCTCTTTTTCTGTTTTGATACGATTCACAGCGACGGCCACAAGACTGGCTATGGATTTCATCATCTCAATATCTTCGGGCAAGAATCGTGAACCGATCCGTTTACCAAATGCGAGCGTACCAAGCAAACGATCTTCAATCACCAAGGGGTGGCAGCAATAGGCTTGAATGCCAAAGGATTTAACCAATTCCGTCACTGGATCAAAACAGTTTGCAATATCCTCACAGATCATGCACCGACCGGTTCGGGCAACAGTCCCGCACACCGCAGTTTCGTGATCAAGCCATTCAATCTCGCGTCTTTTTTCGTCTGAAATACCGGCACATGCATTCAAATGAAGTTTACCTGAATCAGGATCTTCCAAAAAATTAAAAAAGACCTGGCAGTCAAGAAATGCCATCACTTTTTTGCACAGCTCATTGATCAGGCTCTGGGGGTCAACGCTTTGAAGAAGGCAAGCTGCAGTTTCCGACAGGATTTTATTCCTTTTAACGTTCCAGGTTAGCAGTTCCTCTGCCGCCTTATGTGCCGAGATATCCCGTGCCGCAACAACCCTTACCGGTTTGCCCCTGTACGATATGTTTTTGGTTATAAATTCAACGGGAGCCCGGGTCCCGTCGCATCTAATCCCAACAGCTTCATATGCGCCTTGATAACCGGAATCAATAGATGTCTGTGCTTTTTTCAAACTCTCGGAGGTCAGATGTTTGGTAGTTAACTTTGATCCGATAATTTTATCTACCGAATCATACCCAAGTATTTTTGCAAATGATTTGTTGGCATCAAGCACAACACCGTTATCGTGTATACAAATGCCTTCAACGGTGGCTTCGGATAAAAATTTAAACCGCTCTTCGCTGGCTTTCAGGGCGTTTTCGGTAAATTTTCGCTCTGTGATGTCCTGGGTCACGCCGATGGCGCGGATACATTTTCCATGATCGTCAAATTCAAGCCGTGCTTTTTCCCGTACCCATTTATCGATCCCATCGGCGCGGATGCGATGTTCAATATCGTAAGATGCGCCGGATAAAGCAGCCTTCCATGCATTTCCCACAAATTCTCGATCATCCGGATGGACACACGCTAAAAACAGCTCATAGGTCAAATCCGTATCTTTCGGGACCCCAAAAATTTTATAGTTTTCATCGGTCCAAAACAGGATATTGCGCTCAAGATCCAACTCCCAGCTTCCAATTTTCCCAATTTCCTGTGCCTTTTCTAGAAAATATTTCTGCCGACGCAATGTTTCTTCGGTCTTTTTAAGAGAATCCACAGCTTTTAATTTAGCCAGAGCAGATGCCACCTGATCAGCCACCCGCCGAAATGCGGCAACCGTTTTGGCAGAAAATTTTCCGGCCTCAAGATCATTGAACTGCATCAGGCCAAAGGTATGTCCACCGGATCGCAACGGAATCAACGCAACAGATTCATAACCAAAGCCGCTGCACCGATGGCGGCCGCGGGCCAGACGGTCCGCATCCGTTGTTTCGGACAGCAGCCGGGTTGTACAATTGGTCCAAAACGTACCGTCAGACGTGAAAAAATTTTTGGATGAATCAAATCTGCCACGTATAACATTCCCGCACATGCACTCGATCATGGGCCTACCGTCATCGTCTCTTATCAGAGACCCGTCTTCATCGTAAGCGCACAGATGCCTTTCGAGCTCAACGAACCGCTCCGGGAATCCGGACGTCGTATAATACGGATAATCATCGCCGTCTTGAAGCCTGATCCCAACCGCGTCACACTCAGACCATTTTTTCATCCAGGTTAAAATGGCAGGAATCAACCCTTCAAGGGTGTCAATCTCATTGACGGACTCAAGGGCATCCAGAATCATTAATTGCTCTTTTTCGATATGTTTATACGCGGCTAATGATTTTTCAAGATCTGATAGAAAAGCATTGCTGTACATTGTGACAATCTCCGATTAGGAAAATACTGCAAATCCCCGTTCAACGGCACCAATGTGTGACGGCAGTATCGACGCGGTAATAGTTCGGCGGATAATAAATTTTTAAATGAAGGTTCTTTGAATATAACATCGTATATGTGAAATTTGAAAAGAAAATATTTCCGGTTTCACATACTAACCGTCAACCGGAATTGGATTTTTCAATGGTTAAGGTGATTTGAAGTCAGATGCTTGCTAATATCTTTATTCTCTGTTATACCCTGCCTGAAAAAATTGCAGGAGCGCGGTTTCATGCAGCAGAAGAAAATTTTTTACGGCTGGACGATTGTTGCCGTAGCGTTTTTGATCGGTCTTACCCAGGCCGGTGTATTCCAGAATGTACTGTCCATCTTCCTTAAACCCATGGCTGACGAGTTCGGCTGGAATCGTTCCATCATCACAGGTTCCATTGCTGTGGGCTCCCTGTCCGGCGGCATCCTCTCCCCTTTGGTTGGTCCTTACCTGGACCGTAATGGCCCACGAAAAGCGGCTTTCTGGGGAATTACCATTTTAAGTGCGGGGCTTATTGCACTGTCACAGCTCTCTTCGGTTTGGCAGCTCTACCTGTTTTTCGGCACCGGCCGTATGATTGCCTCAGGGTTACTGGCCCTGGTGGTCACGGTGAGTGTCTCCAACTGGTTCATTGAAAAACGGGGACGGGCCATGGGAATTTCCCAGCTGGGCAGCCGCATCGGCATCGCATTTCTGCCGCTGCTGGTACAGCATATCATTCTTTCCTATGGATGGCGCACGGCCTGGTCGGTTTTGGGAATCATTGTATTTGCGTTTTCGGCCCTGCCCAGTCTGATTTTTCTGAAACGAAGACCCGAAGATGTTGGATTGCTGCCGGACGGCAGAGAACCGGAAGAAAATTCAGACACAGACGAAGACAAACCGGATGCGTCAATCAAGGCGGCCCGCTATAATCTGGAAAATGAACCGGTGTGGACCCGGCAAACCGCGTTTCGCACGGTTTCATTCTGGCAGCTCATATTTGTGATGTGTGTGATTTATCTGGTTGGGGCCGGGTCTAATTTCCACCTGTTCCCATTTATGACGGACCAGGGGGTACCGGCAACCACGGCCGTGCTGGTTATCACCGTTTTATCGGTTTGCGCTGCCCTAGGCGGGGTATTGTTCGGTTTCCTGGCAGAAAAAATATCCGTTAAGATACTGATGGGCGGGGTGTTGATCACCATCGGCCTTCTCTTTTTTTCAGTTTTCTGGGCAGTCAGGAAACCGGCATATATGTTCGTCTTTGCCGTTGTGTACGGCATCATCCGGGGCGGGGTTCTGCCGCTGATCTTTCTGCTGTGGACTGAATTTTACGGCAGAAGATCTTCGGGCACCGTGCTTGGCATTGCCGGGCCTTTCCGGATGGCGGCAAATGCTGCAGGGCCGGTCTCAGCAGCGATCTTTTTTGACCTGTTCCATAATTACTGGATTCCGTTTTCCACCTTCACCATTCTCCTGATCATGGCCGGCCTTTTGTGCTTAATCGCAAAACCGCCGGTCAACCCGGAATAGACAGGAAACCATTTATGACTTTTATTGCGAAGGTTGGAATTTTCTGGTAAGCCAAAACGTTGCTGAATAATATCGTTCGCTGAATAATATCGTTCGCTGAAAACTCAGGCGGCTCCGCCCTTTTCCCGGATATAATCGGCCAATGATTTAACAGTGGCTAAAATTTCCCGCGCCTGGTCCTGGGTGTCTATGCGCACCCCATAAACATCCTGGACCATGACAACAATTTCAACCGCATCCAGGGAATCAAGTCCAAACAGGGAGTCCGGCCCCACCAGAGGCGCATCCAAAGGAACGTCGTCGGGAATATCCTCCTGCACATTACATAGGTCGACAATGGATGTTAACAGCTCTTTTTCCAGCATTATATTTTACCTTATTTTTTGTATTTAAAAGAGAGATGGGCAACACCTGAGGCGGCAAGGCCAAACAACACCAGAAATCCTGCTTCGGGCAACACAGCTTTAATCTGTTTTCCCCGCAACAGGATATCGTAGAATGCGTCCAGGGCCCAGGCCATGGGGGAGAAGTTACTGATAAACTGCATGGGCGCGGGCATCAGGTACACCGGCACAATGATTCCGCCAAGGGCGGCTGCAATCACAATGGTCGTGGGCCCGATCACAAGGGCCTGTTCATAGGAGCCTGCGAGCTGGCCGAGCATGATGCCGTAATTTGCCGCGGCCACAGCACACGCGGCAATGATAATGAACACGGCGATCCATGGACCGTCCACCACAAAGGCGGGCAGTCCCAGCATTGGAAACATAAATTTACCGATCAAAAAGACAAAGAAAAACTGAATCAGACAGACACAGATGTAAGCGGCAATTTTTCCAAAAATAAATATAAATCCCGGAACAGGCATGGTTTTTAACCGATCCAGGGTTTTATTGTCACGCTCCTGGATCATGCTTCCGGCCAGGGGCACACAGATAAAAAAAATCCCGAACAAGGCCCAGGCCGGCACATTCTGCTGAACAGATGTCGGCATTTTAATGAAACCGAACTCCGTGGCCCAGGCTTCCTTAATATCAAACCACGGGGCAGAAAGAGACGTGTCCGGCGGCCTGTCCGTGGGAAAAACGGCTTGGCGCAACTTTATTTCGTACTCCAGGCACAGCACCACCTTAGACACGGCACTCAGCACCGCAGACCGAAATCCCCCCTGGACCGACGGGTCAAAATATACGGTGATCTGCTTGCCGTTGGTGTCGGCGGAACCGGCCTTTCCAAGGGCAAACAGCCGGGCCTGGTTAAAGGCAAAGTCGGTACTGCCCTGGGGGATGATAATGCTGAACTGATACTGTCCCTGATTCACCAGGGACTTTGCCTTGGCCTCGGTGTCGCAGCCGACATCTTGACCCTTTACGGCGATAATATTGTCCGAGCCCTTTAACCCCTTAAAAATAATTTTTCCGATCTCATTTTTATCGTTATCAACCACCAGAACATGGGTGGTGGGATTCAGCACTTTTTCCTGCACAAGACAGACAATGGTCACCAGCACGGCAGGCATGACAAACAGGAGCACCAGCCCTACCCGGTCCCGGATCAGCAGCAGCAGCTCTTTTTTTAATGTGGCGACCAAAAGTCCCATTAAACATCTTTCCCTGTGGTCTTTAAAAACAGCTCATTGAGATCGCGGTATTTGCCGGTGCCGCCGATCAGATCCTTGGTGGCACCCTGGGCAAGGCAGAGCCCCTTATCCATGATCAAAACCTGGGAACAGATTTTTTCGGCCTCTTCCATGTAATGGGTCGTGTAGATCAGGGTGCTGCCCCTAAGACTTAACTGCTGAATCCGATCAAGCAGTGCGTTGCGCGAGTGAACATCCATGCCCACGGTGGGTTCGTCCAGAAAAATCAGGGCCGGATCATGCAGGATGCCGCAGGCAATATTGAACCTGCGCTGGATGCCGCCGGAACATGTTGCGATGAGCTGATCGGCAAACTCATCCAGATCAAAGAGCGCCAGGGTTTCAGGGATTTTTGATTCCAGTTCCGTTTTTTTAAGCCCAAACAATCTACCGAAATAATCCATATTTTCCCGGCCTGTGAGCTTTGGAAACAACGCGATCTCCTGGGGGATCAAGCTGATAAGAGGCCTGACTTTAGACGGATATTTCAAGGCGTCCTCACCGCAGATCCGCACACTGCCCCGGGAGGGTTTTATCAGGGTGGACAAAATTGAGATGGTGGTGGTTTTTCCGGCGCCGTTGGGTCCCAACAGGCCGAAAATCCGGCCTTGTTCAACCCTTAAGTTCAGGTTGTTCAAAACGTCTTTTGAACTGCCTGGATAACGTTTTCCAAGGCCGCGGACCTCAAGAACGGATTGGGAAAAATCAGCCGGCAATGGATAAAATTTCCCTAAAGGTGCGGGTTTCAATGTCCGCGCAGACGTTGAGAACCTCACGCATGGCCTGTACCGAGTCGTCCTGGGACGCCCTGCCTTTACAATGTCTTGCAGCCTTTACGGCAAATCTGCGCCACTGATCCCCGGACGCGGTCATCTGTTCAGCCATGGTGGTCAGCCGCGGGTCATCCAAAATCCCTGCGGCCTGCTGAAGAAACGCCGAATACATAAAGCGAAACCCCCCGCCGCCGGTGCCGATCTCCTCTTGCATCCGAATGAGCTGCCCCAAAAGGAGCACAGTCTTTTCATCGCCGAATTTCTGGGGCCACCGCTCAACGCACTTGCCCAAGAAACGAATCCCCCGGGTGCCCAAAAACGGTACCGGCGTTTTCACCATGCTTTTTGCCGCACCTTTGAGTCCGGTTAACAAGGCGGGTTTTAAATCAATTTTGTCGGGGACCCCGGTGATCCGGTACATGCTGCCTTTGGGTGCCAATGCGCCTTTGGCGAAACGCGCCAGGGCCAGATCCTTGGCCGGGCATTCCACCACATCAGGAAAAACAGGATCACTGATGATATAGTTATCCCCCTCTTTGCCGATCACCACAATGTTGTGCATGTTAAAGTGGAATCTCAGTGCCGGGGGAAAATACGGCAGCCAGTACCCGCCGGTCCGGCACCCCACGGGATGGCCCTTTTCAAGCTCCCGGTCCAGGGCATCCATGGCCTTGGGAACACTTGCAAATTTCTGCCATTTGACCCGGATGCCCAAAGCCCGGGTCACACTTTTAAATATCTTGCCCACCGGACACCGAAAGGTTGTCAGCGGCAGTTCATTGACCTTGATAAACGGCAAGTATCCAAAAAAAATGCCCTGCCCGATGCCGAATGCCAGGGCTTCTGAAAGTTGCGGCTCCCCGGCCGGTACGGCATGGTTGATCAGGTTGGCAGTCACCCCGCATTCACAATGTGCCGACTGGGTATGTGTAAAATCAATTCTCATTTTTAATCTTTATTTTGTGGGGGAAGCAGACTTGTCCGACAGCGTCTTTAATCCATCCACGGACACATTGAACAGTGCGGCGTACTTTTCCAGAACACCCGGTTTTAATTTTTTGAATACGGCCGGTTTAAGATGGCGTCTCACCTGCCAGCAATACAATCCCATATACTGGGCAAGAAGCCTGATATCCATCTGGTGGCATGCCATATAAAAGCCGATGGGGCTGAGTTTGCCTTCAAGAATATCTTCACGGGCCTTGTTGATTTTTTTTTCAATGACCTGCCATGCCTGTTTGTTGGCAACATTTTTCGGATCCCATCCAATACTCTGGGCCAGGCTGTAATTGCCGTTCTTATCCACGGCATAACATATCTCACGGCCATAATCATCTAAAATACCGGGATCCTGGGGGACATCTTTGATTTTCATCTATTGGTAGCCGCGTTCACCGGCATCATATTCAATTCCGATTAGAAACATGTTCCCACCAAAACCGGCATCGCTTGCAAATACTAATCGGCCCATGTTTTTGTAGTAGAAGCATGACTGCGACTGGCCGGAACCAAAGTAAAATGGGATGAACGCCTTACCGGAAATGTAGGTTGCCTGGTCTGTCGGAGGGCCTGTAATATCCATGACCTCTTTGCTGCCCATACCGATTTCAAGCTTATTGAATTTGCTTCCTGTTATAGGCTGTCCCTGAATATAGCCAGACCAATCGTTTCTCCCCGTAACCTCTCTTCTATCTTCAGTGGAGTTCTGAGAAGTCGATGGCGTATCTGTTTGACTTGAGGAGACGCAGCCGGACAGTACCAGAAGCAAGACCGTTATTAGAACAGCGAATAGGTTTTTCATGAATAATTCATTTCTCCTTTTGGGAATAGTAATAAAATCGATAATATCAAATTAACGGGATTTGATTAGAATATGAAGGAGTTCTTTGTCAAGAGAAAATCATTTGAAGAATATTTAGTTCAGATCATGTATTCCAGATTTTGAATTGTCACAAATAGAGCCCTTTTTTATTATAATTTATTAGGTGTTAGCCTCGAATCACCTGCAAGCAACAAATCGCCGAAAAAGTTCAAATGAAACTAAACCATGACTTGCACTGAATGTATCTTTAAAAACAAACCTAAATTTTATAATGTGCTTCCATTGGTGAGCCTGAAATGATATTCCGAGAAAAAAGTTTTTCAACGGAGTCAGGTGGAGCTTACAATCCGGACGATAGGAGTAACGCATGGCATCAGGTGCCTATATTGCTGCAATGGGAATTATATCCGCTTTAGGGACAGGGACGGACAGCACTTACCAGGCCCTTAAACGTGGCGAATCCGGCCTGGCTTCCGTGGATTTTTTTCAACTCAACCGGCCGGATTTTCCCAAGGTGGGTATGGTTCCGGGGACAATTAAAGATACGCTTCCCCGAACCCACGAACTTGCCCGGATTGCTGCCGGTCAGATCATGGAGCAATGCTGCCTGGTCCCGGATGCCGTTGTTTTAGGGGCCACCACCGGGGGCATGCTGACCTGTGAAACCCTGCTCAAGGCCGAAGCAACCGATCCAAATCTTTTTCGGCACCATGGCCTGGGCACGGTAGCAGAGGAGATTGCCGATCTTATGGCCTGCACAGGTCCCGCCATCACCGTGTCCACAGCCTGCTCTTCGGGGAATGCAGCCCTGACCATTGCGTTGGAGATGATCCGGTCGGGCCAGGCCCAAACCGTTCTGGCCGGGGGGGCGGATGCGTTGTGCCGGATGACCTGCTTTGGATTTCAGTCCCTGCAGGTGGTTGACCCTGCCGGGGCCCGGCCCTTTGATGCAAAGCGGGCCGGCATGAGTGTTGCCGAAGGGGCCGGCCTGCTGATGCTTGTCGCCCAGAGGCCTGAATATCCCATTGCAGTACTGTCCGGCGGCGGCCTCTCCTGTGATGCCTACCACGCATCAGCCCCGCATCCCGAAGGAAACGGGGCGTATGAAGCCATGGCAAAGGCCATGGATGACGCCGGGGTAACGCCTGAACAGATTGATTATATCAGCCTTCACGGCACAGGCACCGAGGCGAACGACAAAGCCGAGGCCATGGCCGTGAACCGGCTTTTTGCCGCCAACAAACCCGCAGCATCCTCGGTGAAAGGCGCCACAGGCCACCCCATGGCCGCTGCCGGGGCCATTGAGGCGGTGATTTCAGCCATTGCCGTATCCAAAGGGATCATTCCCGGCAATACCGGGTTCAGTTCTCCAGACCCGGAACTAAATTTTATTCCGGTGCCAAGCCCCAAACAGCAGCCCGTTCACAGGGTGTTATCCAATACCTTTGGATTTGGCGGAAATAATGCGGCGATTGTGATATCAGAAGCAGACGCCCAGAGTTCCAAAACCTGCAGCAGGGGCGTGAAAGAGTTTGAAAAACCCCAAATGACTCCCATGTCGGTTCTTGGCTACGCCTGTGTAACAGGTGCCGGCACCACCGCCGAAACCCTGGATGCATTTAATACGGGTGAATCCCTGGCAGGCATGATCCCAGACAAAATCTTGACGGACCTGCTCACCTTGAAAAAAGTACGGCGCATGAAACGATTCTCCCGCCTGATGGTGGCCCTGGCAGTCCTGGCAAAAAAAGATACGCCGTCCGATATAACGCCGGCAGCGATCATCGGGGGCACCGGATGGGGGTCACTGTCTGAAACCTGGGACTTTCTCACACGGCTTTTCAAAGGCAATGAAAAATCCTCCAGCCCCATTGATTTTGTAGGCTCGGTCCACAACGCCGCCCTGGGCCATGTGGCCATGGAACTGGGTGCAAAAGAGGCAAACATCGCCACCACCGGCGGGGATGCGTCCTTTGAACAGGCACTGTGGACAGCCGCAACGCTGGGGCAAAAAGACACTGCTCCCATGATGGTCATGGGCGGAGATGAGCACCATCCGGATCTCTCTTTCAGATTTGACTCGTCCGTGGTCGCAGAAGACCAGGCTACCGACGGCGGCGGCGCATTGATACTTAGCCCGGGAACAATTCTCGGCAAACCCACAGTAACCCCACGACTGTTCGTAAAAAATGACGATGGCCTTGACCCCGCAGAAGCCCTGGCAGCTCTCATTGACGCACTGCCGGATTTCAACGACAGATATGGTGCCGTCATTGCAGGTATCCCCCGGGCATGTGCCGTCCGGGGAAACGCCTTGACGAACGCGCTGTCCAACGCATTGTCATCATCCATCCCCATCCTGGATTACCGCCGGCAAACCGGGCAGTTTGCCACAGCCCCGGCGGTTGCCACCGTTCTGGCCGTGAATGCCGTGGAAAACAACAAATTACCTGACCGCAATGCCCCGGGACAACACATAGACCTTCAAGGCCGGGGCATACTTCTTTTAGGCCTTGGCCGGTACCTCACCGCCGTTGAGGTGATGCCCCCAGGCAAATTTTAGATCCCCGACCCCATAAGGAACTCTTATGAATTTCATTCTTTTTATTATCATCAGCCTGATTCTGGTGTGGATTTCCCGGCACCCCCTGAAAAATTACCGCAGCCACGGCTTTTACCGATTCTTTGCCTTTGAAGGCATTACCGCCCTGCTGGCATTGAATCAACCCTACTGGTTCAACGATCCTTTTTCACCGCGGCAAATCCTTTCCTGGGCATTGCTCATCTGCTCCATTGTTTTTGTTTTGTTCGCAGTGAGACTGCTTCGCACCCTGGGAGGCCACAACCGACGCAATGATATGCCTGAAAATTTTAATTTTGAAAATACGGCGCATATTGTTGATACAGGCTTGTACCGGTTTATCCGCCATCCCATGTATACATCGCTGCTGCTGTTGAACTGGGGGGCGTTTTTAAAGCACATCTCCCCCTTAACGTTAACCATCAGTGTAGCAACGACATTATTTCTTATTGCCGCAGCCAAAGTGGAAGAAAAAGAAAATCAAATATTTTTTGGAAACGCCTACACCGAGTATTGCAGCAGATCAAAGATGTTCATCCCATTTTTATTTTAATCTTGTTTACGGTGTATCATTCTATTATATTATCTATCTTTAAAAACCAACACAGGCAAGGCAAGGAAGCTGTCTTATGAAAACAGTTAGTTCTCTTTTGGACCCAGAGTGGTATGCACGATATAAAGCCATCTCCAAGCTCAACATACGAAGTTCCATCTATGATGTAACCAACCGGTGTAACCTGCGCTGCAAAGGCTGCTTCTTCTTTTCATCCGGTGAACACGAGGCGGCAAAAGAGCAGATGGATCTTTCAGAATGGGAAGGCTTTATTGACCGGGAAAAGGAACGTGGCGTCAACCTTGCCATTCTCATCGGCGGAGAACCCACCCTCTGCCTGGACCGGGTCGAGGCGTTTTATGACCGCATGCCCACCTTTATGGCCACCAACGGGCTGATCAAAGTCCCCCGGGAACGTTTTCCCGATATGATGGTGGGCATTTCCCTGTGGGGCAGCAGTGACGACGAAACGACATTACGGGGAAAAGACACCTTTGCCACATCCAGCCGCCACTACGAAGGCGATCCCCATGTGTATTATCTCTTGACCATTACCCCCAGACTTGTGGGGCACATTGAGCCCATCGTCCAGAAAATCCGGAATGTCGGCGTCAAAGTGCATATGCAGCTGCTGTCCAACGACGAAGGCGTGGACGGATTCAGCTGGACAAACCAGGAGCTTTCGAATGTGCGCCAGGAGATGGACGAGTTGCTGGACCGTTACCCCGATACAGTGGTCTCGGCAAAATACTACCACAAGATCATCACCACAGGCACCATGCTGGGCCGGCCCTTTGGATGGCCGGAGTGTCCGTCGGTCACCCAGCCCCTGGACGATAGAAAAAATAATCCCAAACGGCTGACCAACTTCATTCGCTGGGCCTCGGACCTTAAAACCATGCACCGCTGCTGCACATCCGAAACCCGGGACTGCAAGACCTGCAAAGACGGGGCCGCCCATATGAGCTGGGTCATGGTCAATAAACGGGCCCACATGAACACCACCGAAGATCTGCAAAACTGGATAACGGTGTATGAAATGTTCGCCAAACTCTATCAGTTCATTCCATGGTAAAAAAAACAAAAGAAGAAAAAGCGGTTTACAAGCATTTTGAAACGGCGCACAAAGTGCCCTTCCACGACATGGACCCCATGCATGTGATGTGGCACGGCAACTATTATAAATACTTTGATGTGACCCGGTTCGATCTGTTTAAGGCCGCAGGCGTTGACCTGTATGAATACTCCTTTGCAAAAGGGGTCAGTTTTCCGGTAAGCCGCTCATCCATCAAACATATTGCCCCTTTAAAATTCCATGACGAATTCATCTGCAGAGCCACCGTAACCGAGGCTGAATACAAAATCGGCATTGATTTTGAAATCCGGCTCAAAGAGACAGGGCAGATCTGTGCCCGGGGCAAAAGCGAACAGGTGGCGGTGCGCGTACCCGAAATGACGCTGTTGTTCAGAATCCCCGAGGATATCACCTCAGCACTTCTGGTATGATGTCATGGCAAAAGACCCTTTTGCATGCACTGACACACAACCTATTATCAACGCCCTTGCCGTCGGTTACGAAAGGATTGTGGCCTGGGCGGATCTGCTGGACCAGGTCAATGTCTTTCCGGTCCATGATTCAGATACCGGCAAAAATATGAAGATCAGCCTGGCGCCCTTTAAAGGGATTGGACCCGGCAATGGTAACGGTAAAACGACTCCAAACGGCGTCTTTGACGCACTGATTCACAAGTTGTCAATGTCGGCCGTCGGCAATTCAGGCAACATCGCAGCGGCCTTTTTTTCCGGCTTTTTGTCCCATCCAGGGCCCGCATCTTTTCCCAACGCAGCCAGACAGGGCTTAGACATGGCCATGAAGGCCGTGGCTGATCCCAGCCCCGGCACCATGCTGGACCTGTTTGAAAGCCAGGCCCGTTTTTTTGATGAAAATGCCCATGACAGCAAACTCCATGACGCATATTTTGATACCGATGAACTGACCGAGCGACTCAGGCAAAGTGTGCTCCAAACCACCACCCGGCTGCCTGCCCTGCAGAAAGCAGGTGTTGTGGATGCCGGGGCGTTGGGCATGTTTCTATTTCTGGAAGGATTTCTCAAAGCCCTTGAGGACCGCCAGGATCAATGTATCCCGGTCATGGATAGCTTCAAGGATCAACTCTGTGTGGCGACCGGCTACACGGACACTTCGGAACCGGCCTTTTGCGTGGATTTACAGGTACGGGTGGATCAAGGCGCCGACACCCCGGACACATTGATCAAGACCCTTGGTGACAGTATTGTTACGGCACACACGGACCGGTCCCTGAAAATCCATGTACACACCCGGGATCAGGATGCGCTCAAGCAAAAGGTCGCTGAATTCGGATCGATTACGGCCTGGGATGCCGAACCGATCATGACCCAACCACAGACGGCACCCCACCCATCCACACCAAACACTGTGGGCATCATCACCGATGCGGCAGGCTCCATCACCCTTGAACGGGCAGCCGAGCTTGGCATCACCCTCATGGACAGTTTCATTGTCACCGATGACGGCGGGTGCCCTGAAACCCTGGCAGACCCGGCCCGAATCTATGCAGACATGACCCAGGGCAAACGGATTATGACCGCCCAGGCGTCGGTATTCCAGCGTCACGAAACCTTCAGAAGGGCCTTGGCGCAATTCGACCAGGTCCTTTACCTGTGCGTGGGATCCGTGTATACAGGTAACTATGACGTTGCCGTCCAATGGATCGCGAACAACGGGTTTTCGGAACAAATGCGGGTTGTGGATACCGGTGCGGCATCGGGCAGGCTCGGCCTTATTGCCGAAACCGTTGCCCTGGCTGCCGGAACCCTGAAGACTCTTGAGGACCTCACGGCCCATGCGTTAAAAATTATCAAGGCCTGCGACGAACTGCTGTTCCTCAACCAGCTCAAATACCTGGCCATGGGCGGCAGGATGTCCAAAACGGGCAGTGTGGCCGGAGACATGCTCAGCATCCGGCCGGTCATCAGCCCGACTGAAACCGGCGCCCGCAAACTTGCCACCGTCAGAAACAGTGACGGCCAAATCCGCTATGCCGTCAACCGGCTTGAACGTGAATTTGAAAAAACCGCGTCACCAAGGATTCTTCTGGAATATTCCGACAACAGGGCATGGGTGGCAGCCTCGGTCATGCCCCACATACGCCGTGCCTGTCCCCGGGCAGACGTTTCCCTTGTCCCCTTGTCCTTGACCTCAGGGGTTCACATGGGACCGGGCACCTGGGGAATGGCATTTTTACCCGAAGACCTGACCCAAAGAGACAGATATGAAAGCCTTTTCCATCAAAATGATTTCCAAGGAGAATCTGTTATGAAAGTGCTTCTGATGTCCATGCCCGATGTGGCGCCCCTGGTCATTCACCAGGAAGCGGTCCATTTCCCCAACCTCGGCATTGCCAGCATCGGCGGCAATATCCACGAACGGCATGAGGTCACAATCATTGACCTGATCCGGAAACGCCGGTCCATCCGCGCCTACCTGACAAAACAGATCACAAAACTTGCGCCGGATATCGTGGGGCTTTCGGCCATGTCCTGGCAATGGGACACCTGCTGCCGGATTATCCGGTTGGTCAAAGATATCCGGCCCAGTACCAAAATTGTGGTGGGCGGCTACCATGCCACCCTGATGACCCGGGAGATTACGGAATCGCCGGAAGGCGAACTGATCGATTTCATTATCCAGGGAGAGGGAGAGATTCCGTTTCAACGGTTGGTGGAAGCCCTGGACGGCCGGGATAAATTTCAGGACATCCCCTCTTTAACCTATAAAGATGGGGAGAGATTCGTCACCAATCCCATGGGGGAGCTGCAGGACCTGTCCCAGATAAAACCGCCCATCCGGGACAAGCGCCGGCTGACCTGGGGGTATCATGTGATGAACATGAAGGCCGAGGTACTGGAAACCTCAAGGGGCTGCACCCGCACCTGCAACTTCTGCAGCATGAAGCACATGTACGGCCGGACCTTCAGAACCTACCCCATTGAACGGGTCATCGCCGACCTTGATGACATCTACTACAATAAAAAGACCCACCTGGCCTTTATTGTGGACGACAATCTGGTTCTGGATACGGACAGGGTCATGCGGCTGTGTGACGCCATCATCAGGCGGGGATACCGGCACCTGAAACTGGTGGTTCAGGCAGACAGTCTGACCATGGCCACCAATGAGGAGATGATCAAGAAAATGGCCCAGGCCGGGTTTAAGTCCGTATTTTTAGGCATTGAAAATGTCTCAAAGACCAATCTTGCCGCGGCAGGCAAAGGCAACATTGTGGAATATTCAAGAAAGGCTGTGGCCCTGTGCCAGAAACACGGCCTGATGGTCATCGGCGGCCTGATATTCGGATTTCCCGATGATGATGAAAAAGCCATCATTGAAAATTACCAGTTTTTAAAGGATATCAATGCCGATGCCGCCTATTGCCAGATTTTGACCCCCTATCCCAAAACAGGCATGCGCGAACAGCTGATGACCCAGGGACTGATCACCAATCCCCAGGATCTGAAAAAATATAACGGCCTGTGGGCCAATGTCAAAACCCGGCACCTGAGTGCCGAAAAACTACAATACCTGTTCTGGTATCACCGCCAGACCGTGCTGGGCTGGTGGGACCCGTCGTCCAGGGCCAGAGGAACCGGCAAATTATGGACCGGCATCTGGACATATATGTTGAAACCCATCATGCAGCAGCAGCATGCCAGGGTGCTTAAGCGGAAGGGCTGGGACGGTATTTATAAAGATGTATTGAAAGAGCAGGAAGAGATGAACACTTTCGAGGGTCTTTGAACTAACGCAACCCATCTGCGGCGTTGCAGAAAAATTACAATCCTCACATACTTTAGTATGCTCCGGTTGCAAATTTTTCTGCGCCTTGCATATGGGCAACGATTAGTCCAAACATGAAGTTCCCTCATGCACCTAAAAAACATAAAGCGTATTATATTGGATGATATATGGAAAAACTGATTTCGGAACTGAAGGAAAAAATTGTCGACACATTGGGACTGACGGATGTTACCCCGGAGGATATCAATGAACAGGACCAGCTGATCGGGGGCCCCTTGGGACTTGATTCCATTGATGTCCTGGAGATGGTCATGATGCTGGAAAACGATTACGGAGTTGTCATCGACAACAAAGAGCTGGGAGAAACCGTATTTGCGAGCCTGGATTCTCTGGCCAAGTATGTTAATGAACACGGCAAATCCGGATCATGATTCCGGCCGCAGACATGGCAGGCCTAAGCGGTGCCGGATATGAGCTCACTGAAATCAATATAACCCAAGACTCGGTGATTACAGCTCAGTTCATCGTTAAATCCGGCTCACCCTGGTTTGACGGGCATTTCCCGGACAACCCCATTGTTCCGGGCATTGCCCAGATGAACATGATTTTTGACCTGATGCAGCGGACAATGGGGCCGGGCCTGAAACTTGACGGGTTCAAGCGGGTCCGATTTAAGCAGTTGATCCGACCGGACAACCCCATTTCAGTTTTGGTAAAACCAGGAAAAAAAAGTCCAAATCGTTTTGAATATCAGCTTACGACCGACCAAAAGATTGTCTGCACAGGATTTATTGATATCTGCATTAATCAGAGTGCGGGTCCCCTGGGACAGGGCACTCCCATGTAACTTTCCGGCAGATTAATATAAATTTCGTACGACTCATGTGGTTTATAAAACAGATTACCAGCAATACTTCTGTTATTGAAGACGGTTTTCAAATGGGCTTGGGTGAGTCTTTATAGACAAAGTCAACACGAACTAAACACTTAAATTTTCTTTCTTTTACTTAATTTGACTGGTAATAAGCACTTAGTGTAACGCCCCTTCTGGCAAAATATTGTAACGGACTTTGGCGACATTATCCCGCAGCCGTACCTCGCTTATGAAATGAATCAATACCCCGCCGGGCGCATTCCCATTTTCCCGGTTTGAAAAAAGCCTATCTTTGAGAACAAAAAACGTGATAGTTTCTGTTCGCTGAGACGACTATAAAAATGGACTGTGCTGATGAAAAAAGCTGAAGATTGCAATACTGTTGAGGAAGTCTATGCTTGCCTGAAAGAACTGGAAGACGATCCGAGGTTGGTTCGCAATGCTCAAGAATTGGAGCAGGTAGAACGTGAAATACTTGGGTATACGAATCGACTGAGTGCCTTGCTTTTAAAAAAAGCATCCAGGGCTCATTAAATTCCTATGATCAGGTCGATCAAGAAAAAGAATTGATGTCCAGCTGGCCGGGCCGGATGAAAAGCGAAGGGCTTGAGACCGTTTCGATTCAGTGTTGTACAGGTAGTTCTGTTGATGTTCGTGTTCGATATTATCGGCGATCCTGTGACCGTCGAAATCGAAAAAGATATAAAGGTGCCTACGCCGGTTTAATCCTTCTTGGAATCCATGATCGCTGCTCACCAGCTTTGGCTTCTATGGTGAGTGCCTGGTCGGCCTTATTGAGTTCTTTTGAAGAAGTCCGTCAAGTGCTTTGTGATCATGGTATGGTGTTGGATATAAAGGTTATCCGTAAACTCACCTATCGTTACGCAGAACGGGCCCGAGCCGAGCAACAAGCGGGGCGAATCCCACTAAATGAGAGAGATTCACTTGAAGGGCGACGGGTGGTTATAAGCACCGATGGTGGACGCACACGGTTAAGAGAGAAGAAAAGAGGTCCCAAAACCCCAAAAAATAGAACCCGATTTCGTGGGGCGTGGCGAGAACCCAAACTTTTGATTATTTATGTGGTGGATGCCCAGGGAAAACAAGAAAAAAGCTTCTCACCATTTATTGATGGCAGTTTCAGCGGTCCGGATGGCATATTCCTCCTGTTAAAGGGGTATTTGAACGCCCTTCATATCCAGAAGTCCGATAAAATACTGTTTGTTGCAGATGGAGCACATTGGATTTGGAACCGGATCCCCGGACTGATCAAAGCATTGGGTTTGGCTCCTCAGCGAGTATATGAACTTCTTGATTTTTACCATGCCGTGGAGCATTTGGGTAAAGTATCAGCCCTAAAGAAGACCTGGTCATCCAAGGAGCGCAAACGCTGGGTGTCAAAACAGCGGGGCTTCCTGCTGAAAGGAAAAGCCGCTGACGTAGTACAGGCCGTCCAGACACTTTGTCGAGGCAGAAACAGTAAGGCTATTAAGACGGAACGGGATTATTTTGTGCGCAATGAAAGACGGCTTGATTTCCCAACTGTAAAAGCGTTGAATTTACCTATTGGCAGCGGTGCTATTGAAAGTTCAATTCGTAGGGTGGTGAATTTACGTCTGAAAGGTCCATGCACTTTTTGGTATCGGGAAAATGCAGAAAAAATGATTATGCTACGATCATACTTTAAAGCAGGGCGTTGGGATTGTTTGAAACTCATGGCAACCACGCACAATCCAATGCCGGCGGCATGACCGGGAAAATGGGAATGCGCCCTACCCCGCCTATCCCGCATTAAGGTCTGGCTGAAAGCCAGGGGCATTGGTCCGTATTAGCGTTACAGTATTTTATCAGTCGCCAACGAAATACCCGTTACAATATTTGAATCTCGTCATTTGACATCAATTTTCATAAACGCAATATTTATCGGACCAAGGTCATGTGGGCTGAATTATAGAGAGCAGCGATACAACCGATATCATCTCAGAATTGCCACTTTGTTTTAAGGACCTATTTTTTCAACGGAGAATTGTTAACCCATCTTTTCGAAAAAAAATGACAAAACGCCTATTAATCTTTAGTTTTTATGGCCCTACGAAAAATTGGTTTCTATAAATACAGCATGTTACCCGAAGAGTTTTTAATCACCATGAATGTAGTGCCATAAAATTAAATAATAGTTGCTTTCCCATTGTAAATGTGCGCATAATCAGTTCCATGTATATACGAAGGACGACTATCAAAAGCCGGAAAGACGGCACACAATATTATACCTACAGGCTGGTTGAGTCTGAACGTACCGTCAAAGGGGTACGCCAGCATACCCTGCTTAATCTGGGTTCGGCCTTCTCATTGCCAAGAGAACAGTGGTCGGAACTGGCCTCACGGATTCAAGAAATAATAAGCGGTCAAGAGCCACTATTTGAGGCGCCTCAAGAAGTTGAGGAACTGGCGCAAAACTATGCTGCTCAACTTATACAGGCTAAGAAGAAAACTTCTGAGCCGACAGAGCCTGATTATTGCCAGGTGGATATTGACAGCATGGAAGTAATCCGGCCTCGTAGCATCAGCTGTGAGCATGTGGCATTAGAAGCGTTTAACGCCCTGGGCTTGGGAGAGCATCTAAAAAAGTTTGGGTTCAATGGCCCACAGTTAGCTGCGGCTACCGGTAGCATTATTGGCCGTATGTGCCGACCGGCCAGTGAACGGGCAACGCTTCATTGGCTTCAGGATATTTCAGGGTTGGGCGAGTTAATAGAGTATGATTTCGGCAAGATGAATTTATACAAAATGTATTCAGCATCTGATCAACTTCTAAAAAATAAGGATGCAATAGAGAGGCATCTATATTTACAGGAGAAGAAGCTGTTTGGGTTCCAGGAGACCATCACGTTGTATGATTTGACCAATACCTATTTCGAAGGTCAAAGTAAGCGTAACAAGCTTGGAAAGCGTGGTCATTCGAAAGAAAAGCGATCAGATTGCCCGCTGGTAACCTTAGCCCTGGTGTTGGACAGCAGTGGTTTCCCAAAATGCAGCAAAGTATTTGAGGGCAATATCAGTGAAGCCGGTACCCTGGCTAACATAATCAGTACTATGGACGCCGGACGAAAATCACATGACATGTTTGATGCTTCCAAAGCCACAATTGTTATGGATGCAGGGATTGCATCCGAAGAGAATATCAAGTGGATTAATGAAAAGGAATATCCATATATCGTTGTCAGCCGACGACGGCACAGGGAATTTGCCGAGGAAGAGTCGGTAGTGGTCAAACAGGATAAAAACGGTACCGTAAAGGTGCAAAAGGTGATTGACCCTGAAAGCAATGAGGTGCAGTTGTTCTGCCACTCTGAAAAGCGTGAAGCAAAAGAGCGGGCCATCCAGGACCGTTTTACATCAGGCTTTGAGGAGGCACTCACGTATTTGGCCTCAGGTCTTCATATCCCACGACGCATGAAAAAATACCATAAGGTGTTGGAAAAAATTGGACGCCTTAAGCAACGGTATTCAAGGGTCTCCGGTCAATACCAAATCAATGTCGTCAAAGATGAGCAAACCGACAACGCTACTAAACTAACCTGGCAACGCCAAACCGACCAGGATAACCGCAATGATCTGCCGGGCGTATATTGTTTGAGAACATCCCATAAAGATTTGGACGAGAAAACGCTGTGGCAGACGTACACAATGTTGACTGACCTGGAAGCCGTATTTCGTTCATTGAAATCGGAATTGGGCATTCGGCCGGTATTCCATCAGGTGACCGAACGTGTCACCGGGCATCTTTTTATAAGTGTTCTGGCGTACCATTTGGTTCATAGCGTTCGATATCGACTGAAACAATCACAGATTAACAGTAGTTGGTCTCAATTGAGAAATCAGCTCGAAGGCCAAAACCGGGTGACAGTTTCAATGCAATGCAAGGATGGTCAAACCGTTCATATCAGAAAAAGCACACGGCCAGAACCCAGACAACAAGAAATTTATAAAGCTTTGGAGATAAGTCTATATCCAGGACCGGTGATTAAAAATATTTTTAAACAAAAGTAGTGCCATAATCAATGGATGAAAAACAATAATTTCCGTGATTACAGTAAGTTAAAATTTATAATCGAAAACTTGGGTTAAGCTTCGACCTAAATGCCATTCGGTGTTATTATTCTTCAGAATTCAGGTCGGGGCAAGAAAGGTATCTGCCATTTTTATGGCGTTCATATAAAAAGTGGGCAGCTTTTGAATCAATTGGGAATCTTCGCCTTTAAATGTTACGTAGTCCCAGTTTCCCCGTTTGAAGTTTATGATTAGGTCGTTGAGCCGTCTGAACATCAGATCTTGGCCTAAAAGAGCATTCTTGATTTTTTCCGACAGGTTAATTTTTTCAAGAATATCTTCCATGGGTATATCCAAAATGGAATCTATGTTTGAAAACAGCCCTACAGTGAACAATTCGTCCGGAGTAAACCGGGTTTTTATAATATGCGCGCATTGTTCGCACATTCGAGCCTTGATTATCGAAAATCGGATCAACTCATCGGGCTTACCTGGATTTATATTCGATACCACTAATACTGTGATAAATTTTTTTAATTTCTGAAGACCCAAAAATATGATGGCATCCTTGATCGTATCTACGGCAGTGAGCCGCTTAAAATATGCAGAATTAATAAATGCCAATAGTTTGAAAGATATATCCATATCTTTTTTAATCATGTTTTCAATAGCGTCTAACGCTGGTTCCGGCTTTGAAATTTCATTTAATAGTTTTAAGTTAGAGACCTGATTGGAAGAAAGGCTTCTACGTGACAAAACTTCTGGTTTTGCAAAAAAATATCCCTGGAAAAGTTGGAACCCCATTGCTTTGGCTTGTTCAAACTCTTCGTAGGTTTCCACCTTTTCACACAGTGGTATGATATGTTTGAGTTTATTTTCCAGAAATTTGAGAACCGGAGCCAGACTATCCAGGGGTGTGGCTATGATATCAAACTTGATCATATCGCACAGCAGAATCATTCCATTAAATTTTCGATCATAAACAAAATCATATAGAGCAATTCTAAACCCTTTTGTTTTAAGCATTTTTAATGTGTCAATGATTTCAGGGTCAGGGTCAATATCTTCTAAAATTTCAATAATAATATGCTCCTTCGGAAAAAGCATGGGGATCTGCTTGAGCAATAGATTCCGGGTGAAGTTGATCATTCCGGGTTTGCCAGCAAGAACTTCATTGATTCCAAAGGAGAAAAAAGTATTTGACAACACTCCGGATGTGGCTGTAGACCCGTCGATATATGGGAATACATTATCCAGGCTGAGCCTGAATAAAAGTTCATAACCAAAAATTTTTTTATCTAAAGTGAATACAGGTTGACGAGCTACAAAAATATTCATTAGATCGACAAATCCATTTTTACTTATTTAAATATATCATGCCATTGATAACCGTTTATGTTGGTTGAAAGACTTTCTATAGAAAAAATAATGAGATGACGGCTTTGTAAACAGAAGCCGTGACTTGTGAATGACTATTGAAAAGCGATGTCCGTTTTTTTGCTATTTTTTCAAAATAAGCATTCCAAAGATAGCGCAAAATGGCTTGATCCAATCTATTTCATTGATTGCCTACACAAGTCCCTCTGATCCGTTACCGTCAGAAAAATTTTAGTCAACAGATCGTTCAGCTAAAACCACAAAATACGCAGCGATAATTGGCTTCCACGATCCACGGCGGTTGCAGCCGCTGTGAATCGTGGAATTGGGCATCGCCTGCACAAGATTATGAAAAAACAAGAGTACTGAGCAATACTTATAATTTTTCTAAAAAGATCCCAATAAGAAACCCGCCTACAACGTTTCCAGCTTCGTCAATGACAGGAAACGCCAAATGCTGAAGCTGCGCATTTTCGGCTTTATCGAACTTAATTGGTCCGATTTCGATGCTATGATCTTTAACTGTACGCTTAAATTTCCCCTCATCGCCCTGCCAATAATCGTTAGGAATTCCAAAAGACCCTACTGTCGCACCCTGATTGTCAAAAACAAAACCTTTGGAAACGGCCAGCTCTGCCTCAGCCAAGCCTTTAAGTTCCTTGCCGCAAGGATTCTCCAAGAGCGCTGTCATAATCGGAAGCTCTTCCTCGGCTTCCATCCACTCTTTGTCGATTTTCTTGATTTGTTCCAGGGATATATTCTGGGCATTGTGCGATTTTACCGCTTCCACGAACACCGTATTTGTGCAAAATGGGACAAGCTTTTCCACGGCAAAGGCTTTTATTTTCTCAGAGCCTCCCGGATCTGCATTAAGATCTTTAATTACTTTATCAATCATTTTACCTACGGCTGGATTTTCCATTGCAACTGCAAATGATGTAGCAAAGAAGACACCAAGAACAACCATCGTTAACATTTTTTTCATAATTTCTCCTTTATTTATGTCTGTTTTCGTAAAAAACTTTTCAGTCGTTTGGGAACAATTGACTCAACTGTACGTTTCTAAATAGCAATCTCAAAATTTAATCACACGTCCAGAACCCAATGGTCTAACTACCTTATCACCATAGGCTTCTGTAAAATATTTAATGGCGTTGCTGCCGGTACAATGCCCCCCATAAAATGTAAAATCATTAGCTTTGATTGTATCCGTATATGCAACAGCTTTTGCAAGAACCTCATCATCAGCGCTCTTCAGATGAAGTCCACCGACCACGGCAAGCAATTTATCATTGGGGAATTTTTTATGGATAGCTTTCAGAATATTGATGTATCCGGCATGCCCACATCCGAAGATTGCCACGATGCCCTGGGGGGTCCTAATAGCTATCGTAGCGTCATCAATAATAGGGCAAGGTCCGGTGCCGTCCTCATTTTGAAACTTTCCCTGTGTCGGCACATAGCTTCCTGGTTCCCGGGGGATATCAGTAAAAAAATACATATCTTCATCCAGTTGGGATACGTAATTTCGGGGCTGGAATACAGGGTTCGCATATTGTCTGGCAAGATAGGGCATACCACAAATCCGAACCGGTTTATCTTTTTTTATGCCGTACTGTTTATGCCAGATATAAGGATGACCGAAAACAGGTGGTTTCCCTTTGAGACGCGGGTAGAATGTCAACCCTCCGGTATGATCATCATGCCCATGACTAATGGCGATCCCAGTAAGGTTGTCCAGGCTGATGTCCATGCGTTTGGCATTTTGCATGAAAATATCCGTGGTGCCGGTATCGACAAGCCAGTGATGGCCATTAGCCAGTTCAACGAAGATTGATACGCCATGCTCAGTAACAAATGTGTCCGAAGCGGCAGTATCATCACACAACACGGAAAGTCTCACTTTTCCTGTATCGTTCGCAAACCCATTACTCGCTATCACCATTGTTAATAAACAGGAAGCGAGAAGAAACCAAATCTTTCGACTAATTTTTTTTTTCATTTGCATTCTCCTTAATTGGTTGAAAATAATTATATGACTCACTGAAGTTATTGAACTATGGGGACGACAATTGATTGTTCCTTTTCTGTTCCAGATTGTCTTTTACCTGATTTGATAACCGTCTGTTAAATTTTAAACTGATCAATATTTTTTTTAAGTTGCTCTGACAATTGACTTAAACCACCGGCACTGGCATTTACCTGCGTGCTGTTGGCCGACATCTCGCTTGCTGCCTGGTTTACCTCGGCAATTTCTTTGGCAATTTCACTTGCCACTGCCGAGGTCTGGGACACATTCTCTGTCATGTCCTGAATTCCCTGGGCAGCCTGGATAACATTGGAGGCGATTTCTTTGGTTGTGGCCGACTGCTCTTCCACAGAAGCAGCAACCGTGTCGATCATCTCATTGACGATCCTTATGGCATGGGAAATCTCTCCGATTTCAGAAACCGTATGGTTCGTTGAATCTTGTATAGTTTCAATTCGTTGTTTAATTTCCATGGTGGCTTCTGCTGTTTGTCTCGCCAGCGTCTTGATCTCACCTGCCACGACAGCAAATCCTTTGCCTGCTTCCCCGGATCGAGCCGCTTCAATAGTTGCATTTAACGCCAGTAAGTTGGTCTGCTCTGAAATTTCAGTAATGGTTTCCACCACCTTTCCAATTTTTTGAGCAGATTTGCGTAACTGATCTATATTTTCAGATGCTTTTTTTGTCCTATCCACTGCCTGATTACTTGAAATTCTAGTTTTTCCGGTATTTTGGGCAATTTCGTTAATGGTTGAATTCATTTCCTCAGCAGCAGAAGAGACCATGTTGATATTGGCTGACGACTGCTCGGCTGCTGCAGCCACAGAAGACAGATTTGAACTCATCTCTTCTGCTGCCGCGGCAACCGTTCCGGATTTGGCAGACATTTTATCCGCGCCGTCACTCATTTTTTTTGAAATGGCAAAAAGTTCGCTGGAAGAGGTGTGAAGCTTTTCTGAATTTCCAGCAAGATCCATAATAATACCATGAAGCTTTTGAACAAAAGTATTAAACCACTTGGCCAGGCTGCCGATTTCATCCTTACTTTTCACCGCAAGGCGTTTAGTTAAATCACCTTCACCTTCCGCCGCATCCTTGAGTCCTGCAACAACGTCATTTATTGATCTATTTATCGAACGGGCAAGCATCAAAGCTAAAATAATCGCAACAAAGGAAGCAAACAGGCCAACAGCGCTAAAAAGTGTTTTCATGTACGACGCATGTTGATATACAGCCGCGCTGATATTGAAAACATCTTCTTTTTTATTTTCTATTTTATCTTCTTCAGCATTGATTCTCGTTTTTTTAGCATTGACCTCCACAATGGCATCTTGAATACGTTTTTCTTGAAGATCCTGGAGTTGCCCGATAATGACTCTTACCGCACTAAAGGCCTTAAAAGCAGATCCCTTTTCACTCGCCTTACGTGCAAATCGCGATTTCCCAGGTGTATTGGCCAGCTTTGCCACATATTGGGTTTTCTGTGTCCAAACTTCTATTGCCTTCAGATAATTTGAAAAAATATTTTGAATTTCCTCAGTTTCGAAACTCGCAGACGCTTGTTTCATTCTCTCCGCAGCCTGTTGAATGTTTTGCGAACTGGCTTTTTTAGCAGCTTCTATTTCCTCGGGTTCACTGGCAACAAGGGACATTTTTTCGGCAATAACGGCTTGAGTTAGATCACGCTCTGCCTCAACCATCAGTTTAATACTATTTTGAAGGTTTCTGAGTCGGACAATGTCATCATTGATTAAGGGTAACATTTCGTTTGCAATGAGCGGGGTTATTTGCTTCTCAACCAGTACTACAAATTGGTCATTTACAATATGTCGTAAATTTTTCGTCAAATTTTCCAGAGCCCAGTGCCCAAAAGCAATCAATATAAAGAGTGAAAAGACGGGAACTCCAATAATAATCGTTATTTTCCGATTCAAGCTCAATTCATTTCCTCCGATTTTATAACAAAATTTACCCAAAATTTAGATAAATATACAAAACTTTACATATATTGACAACACATTTTTTGGCATCTCAGATTCTCGATCTACTGCTTCTGTTTTATTTCATTATGCCGACATGAGGGGGGAAGCTGCACTATGCGCTTCAAATTGCTGATGCAGTTTAATTAGTCACCGAATAATGGAGAGAAACAAAAGTGGTGACCGGTTCTATACGGATTATGTAAAATCCAGCTCTCATTACCAATAACAGATCAAAGTAGCTCCTGGGCAAAAATCAAAATCCAGGATTCCAATTTCTTCCTTGCCACTGAGGCGGCAATCAGGATAATGGAGATACTATTAAATACAGAAGGGGTATCCTAATAATTCTATCGGTTTTGCCGACATTTTAATGCAAAGAAGAGAGTAATGACCATGAATAAGCCAGTTATGAGAAGAGAATGATGTCAGAGGTAATTGCTGAACGCAAGAATGTCGAAAAAATCGATATTTAGGAAGTCACTATGAATGTTGGTATAGATGCCCCTTTGCATTTGCATCCATGCCCAACGATGGGGGTTGTCACAGAAGGAAAAATTGCTTTTGAAATTGAGGGGAGCAACCCCAACACCTTAAAGTAGGAGATGTATTCTACGAGCCAGCGGATGGTAGAAGCGTTAAATTCAATAATGAAGGGGATGTCCCTGCAAAATCCGTCGTGTTCTCTCTGCTTGGTGAAGGGGAGAAAGATACTGTTCGTATCCTGGAAAAATGAGAACAGCACCGAACAAGGCAAATTTAGCCAACGCAAAAAACGCGCGGTCGATTTGCAGCGTTATATTTTATACAAAAATAAATGGCTACAGGCACTCCCTCAAGAGGCCGGCAATATAGAAAAACAAAACCCCGCAATAATGGTATTTATGTTCGCCTAAGCCAATATTGAAACGGCGTTGCCTACTTTTGTTATTGGTCACCGGATAGGAAAATCGTTGCGGATACGTTCTACGATTCAAGTCCGCTATGAATTCATGAAAAAAAGGAATCAGTTGACACGCTGCGGATTATTTCCCTATGCTTGTTGATATGGGCACTTGGATATCCCTGAATTAAACCAACCGCTATGGCTGATTCCTTTATCCTAATTTTTTTATTAGAGGGCAAATGCCAGAACAATAAAACGCTGTCCGAAAATTGAACTCAACACATTAGCATCCCAAGGGTTTCGCGTGAAAAAAATAAAAGGAAAATCTGTCATGATTATTTTTTCCCTCTTTGTTCTTTTCATTTTTATCCCTCAATTTTTGTTTTCAGAACCCGGGCATGACTCTGATAAATCAGGTGACCCGCCGGCGGATTCCGTAAAAGACCCCCGGGCTCCCAAGTATATAGATGTTCATATCCAGACGAACAAACCGATGATTACGGGTGAAACCGGCACCATTGAACTCCAGGCCCGGTTACGGCAGCATCCCGGGACGGGAAGCCCGGAAGCGACATGGAATCCAAATTCCCAAACACCTCTTGTGGTCTGGCTTGCCTCTCCGGAGGAGAGCGCGATTGAATTTCTGGACCCGGCCTACCCGGAACGACCGCGTCACCATATTATGGTCAAGTTCCATCCGGGGTCTGGTGCCCCGGGAAAACCCTTGACTGCGAAAGTGGCCTATCAGATAAAAAAACACACCAGTGCGGGCAAATACCGGCTCTGGCTGGAAATTTACGGCAAATTAACCCTGAAGGACAAAGGCGAAGGCGCATTCCGTGATATGGGGGCCGTTTATTTGCCGGTTGACGTGGACACCCATCTTGGCACCAAGCTGCTGATGCTGCTGGTCATCGCCGCGGCCGTGCTGCTTTTCATCGTTGAATGGGTGCGTGTGGATGTGGTTGCCATGGCAATGATGGTCCTGCTTCCGGAATTGGGCCTGCTCAAGCCCGAGGATACCTTCAGGGGGATCAGCAGCAATGCGGTGATGGCGATTATCGGGGTAATGATCATCAGCTACGGATTGAACCGCGCCGGATTGGTAAGCCGGATGATCCAGCCCCTGCTCAAGATGGTCGGTAAAAGTCCGACACGCCTGACGGTGCTTTTTTCCAGCCTGATCGCCGTGATTTCAAGTGTGATGCAGAATACAGGCGCGGCCGTTCTGTTTCTGCCGGGAATCAGGATGGCGGCATCTTACCGATTGAAAATTTCCATCTCCAGAATTCTCATGCCCATCGGCATGGCTGCGATTCTTGGCGGCACCCTCACCATGATCGGCACAAGCCCCTTGATCCTGCTGAACGATATCCTGCCGGACGGCATGCCGAAATTCGGTTTTCTGGAGTTAACCCCCATCGGCATCTGCCTGGTTGTCGGCGGCATCGCTTATCTTTCAACCGTCGGACTTAAACTTCTTTCCAGGCTTCCCCTGGATGACCTGCCCGCGGAATCAAAAAATGGTGACAGCAACGGTAAAAGCGGATTGCTTGATGCCTATCCGGATATTCAGGGCCCCTTTGAAATTATGGTGCCGGAGGACTTTGATGCGGGGCAGCTTCCCCTGACCGTAACAGATATCCGCAGGCGTTTTAAGGTCAATATTGTAGCTGCCTCAAAAAGTGCGGGGGCATGCGAAATCGCCCCCCTTCCCGCGCACAGTATCCGGCAGGGATACATTCTGTGTGTGTACGGCCCTGAAAAAGCAGTCATGGCGTTTGTGGAAAAGTACGGCCTCGTGTACAGAGAAGAGCCTAAATGCTTTAATGACAACATGTTTAATCCTTCCCTGGCCGGACTCGTGGAGGGCGTGGTCTCGCCCAGGTCCATCCTGATCGGAAAACCCCTCAAACAGATCCGTTTCCGGGAAACCTTCGGTGTCAATCCCCTTGCCATCCACCAGTCCGGGAAGACCTATTACCAAGAGCTTGCGGACCGACCGCTCCAGGCCGGTGACGCGGTTCTACTTCACGGGACCTGGGAGCGGTTTCATGCGCTGGAAGAACTCCACCAGAACCTGATCATCATCACCCCCTTTGAAGAGGAGTTTCACAAACCGGAGAATTCAAAAAAGGCGCTGTTCTGCTTTGGCTTTGCACTTTTTCTAATGCTCCTGTCGAGTTTTTATTTCCAGAATAAGCCGTACAATCCGATTCCCCTGTCGGTCTGCCTCATGCTGGGTGCCGTGGGCATGATTATCAGCAAGGTGATCACCATCAACGAAGCGTACAAAGCGGTTGACTGGCGCACAGTCTTTCTTTTGGGCGGCCTCATCCCACTGGGCATGGCCGTGGACCAGACCGGCACGGCCGAATGGATTGCAGGTGGCATTATAACCGTGATGGGACCGTTCATGTCCCCCTTGATCATGCTGGTTATTCTGGCCATACTGAGCTGCGCATTTACCACAGTGATTTCAAATGTGGGGGCCTGCACACTGCTCGTGCCCCTGGGCATTTCCATTGCAGGACAGATCGGTGTTGATCCCCGCGTGGCAGCCATTGTGGTGGGCCTCGGGGTTTCCAACTCATTCATTCTACCCACACACCAGGTCAATGCCCTCTACATGGGTCCCGGTGGATACCGAACCCGGGACTATATTAAAATCGGCGGTATCCTGGCTGTAATCTATATCGCCATTCTGGTAGCGACCGTATGGACCTTTTACTTATAGCTTGTTTTTGTTTCAAAGAATGTGTTGGTGATGCGTAACAGAAGCCAAAAAATCCCAACCGGCAGCAGGACGACCTGGATGACGAACAGGGCCACATACAAATAGGACAGCTTGAGGAGATTGGATATCATATTTTCCATGTTCTGAATCATCTCTTTTAGGGCCGTTTTTAAATCAGACGTTTTCTCACCCACAAAGTTGAAACCGTTTTTTACAGTTCCCAGAACGCCATCGATTTCAGGCATGCGCATATCCTTTAAGCTTTCCATGGCAGGGGAACTCATGGCGAGTTCATCTTTGACGTTGGTGATCTCCGGCGAAAAATAATTTTCATTTAAGTAAGTGCTGATAATTGCGGCGGTCGGCAGGCACAGGCGACCGACCGCAATCAAAAAGATGGACTTTAAAAGAAGCTCTCTTATTATTTTTGCGCGTATATTCTTTAAAAAGGTGAGCATGACAAAGGCGATCAGAAAAACGGCCATCAGGACGGGGGCAAATGCCACGCTTAATTCATACGCGATTTTCTGTATCCCAAGAGAAACGATTGCTGTGACCAGTATATCGGATGCCCGCTCCGTCATATCATCCAGCGGATCAAGCACTTGACCGGCTGCCAGTGACACGCCAAGGCCGGCCGGTTCTATCTGAACCTGGGATTCTTTTATAACGGAGACGGATGCGTTAACAACTCGGCAAACACTATAGGTGAGTGTCGCTTTGGTAATGGCGCCGGCAAAATAGGTATCTGCCTTTTGATCGAGATACGGCAATTTTAAGCCGGGAAGCAGGAATAGCATCAAAGCTATGACTACAAGAACGATCTGCTTTGATGTCGCTGTATTGATTTGCATTTTATACCTTTTTTCATCGTCTGTTATTCAATGCTGTTTTCAAAAAAAGCCAGGGAGTTCGCAGATAAAAAACAGCGGCCACGTTCCCCTTATCTTAAACACATTGAAAAAAGATTCAAATTGACTATTAAAAAAACACCTGTATTATCAATTGGATTGAAATGTAACAAAGGTGTTCAATTTTTAGATTAATGAAAATTCCAAGTTGGATATATGTTTTATGCCGATGGGTTTTGGGAACGGTTTTTATCTATGCAGGTTCCACAAAACTGATTGAGCCGGAAATCTTTGCCACCCTGATAGACGCCTACGGTATTCTCCCGGAGATAATGTTACTGCCGGTGGCGATTCTGCTGCCTGCCTTTGAGGTCATTGCCGGGATCGGCATTTTGTTTGATATCAGAGGCAGCCTCACCGCAATTTTAGGATTGTTGATTCTGTTTTTGCTCATTCTCGGATACGGAATGGCCATGGGGCTTGATGTGGACTGCGGCTGTTTCAGTCCGGGAGATCCTGAAGCCAAAGCGTTTCATGGTTTAAGAGAGGCGTTCTACAGGGACCTTTTTATGGTGCTCCAGGTAGTGTTTGCTTTTGGCTGGCGAAAATGGAATAATATTCAACCAAAATCCATCATGCAGTACCTTGAATTATTAAAACAATTAAAAACCAGGGAGAGTTTATTATGAAAAATGTAAGACAAATTTTTACGCTGTTGGTTGTGGCATGTGTAATGATCGGATTTGCCACGCCGGCCTTTGCATTGTTTGATGATAAGTTTGAAAAAGAAGTGGAAAAGGAAACCGGTGCAGTTAAACTAGTCAGGGAAGTTCAAAGGGGCGGCTATGATCTGGTAACCACGGATGAACTCAAAAAATGGATGGATTCAGGCAAAGAGATGGTCATCGTAGACACCATGCCCTACGAAGACAGCTACAAAAAAAATCACGTACCGGGTGCTGTGCAGTTTTTATTTCCCATCCCTGACATGAATGAGTGGGATACCAAGGAAACCGCCGAGAAAACCCAAGCGGACTATGAAAAATTACTGGGGCCGGATAAAGATAAAGTCATTGTCATTTACTGCGGCTTTGTAAAATGTACGAGAAGCCATAACGGTGCGGCCTGGGCTAAGAAATTAGGATATAAAAACGTATATCGGTACGCAGGTGGGATTTTTGCCTGGAAGGGTGCAGGATATCCCATGGACCAAATTGATTGATAAAACATAACATTTTCAGCTTCGATTCGGATCAAAAAGGCAGTGTTCAAAAGGGCACTGCCTTTTTTTATTACTATGCGATTTCCCTTGACCCGGGAATCCTGAAATGGATATCCTGTCAGGAATATGTTAAGAAACGCGTGCACGATGTAACCGCCATGGAAGATCTGGTCTATGGACACCCGGATTCAATCCGGAACGAACGCCGAAAGATCCGTGCGGCTTGTTGCACAGATTTTCATTAAAAGGGAGAATAACCAAAAAATGAGCAACGTAAAAACCATTGACGATGTTATTATCAATGTGGCCCGAATTATCATTGATGAACTTATGATTGAAGATGTAACACCCCAAACATTTGATCCCGAGATGGACCTTGTGGATGAAGTGGGAATCGACAGTATGGACCTTGCCACCGTGGCCCTGGTGATCCAGGATGAATACGGCATCCGCATTGACGAGGATGACTATCCCAAACTGACAAACGTCCGACTGATTGCCGAATACATCAACAACAAACTATAAATCCTTCTATGCAGACACATTGGAAATTCTCAGACATCCTGGCCGACCCGGTGATTCGCAGCCGATGGCAGCGGGTTAAAAAATATTTTTTCCTCAGGGAATCCACCTATGACATGACCAACCGCTGTAATATCCGGTGTGAAGGCTGTTATTTTTACGAAGGCGACAAGCAGTTTGTCACCGAGAATAACGACCCTGAATTGTGGCGGCAGCTGATGGTCAAAGAAAAGGAACGGGGCATCACCTTTGTTGTACTGGCAGGGGCGGAACCTGCTCTGGTGCCTGAACTTTTGCAGACCTGCCACCGGGAAATTCCCTTGGGCGCCATCGCCTCCAATGGGTTAAAGTTCATCCCCGAGACCATAGGATACAGGATTCACATCTCCGTGTGGGGCAATGACCAAACAAGCCAAGCCGTCCGCCGGGCCGACCACATGCTTGAACGCCAGATCAAAAATTATAAAGCCGATCCCAGGGCGGTGTTTGTCTATACCTTTACCAGCAGCAACATTGACCAGATACGGGATGTGGCCCCCATCCTTGCGGAACACAACTGCCCGTTCACCTTTAATATGTTTTCCGCGCCGGTGGGATATCATGGTGATCTGAGGCACACCCCAGAGACCCTGGCAAAGATCCGGGATGTCATGCTGGAGATGCTGGAGACCTATCCAAAGCACCTGCTCTTTTCCCACTATAACATCGTTGCCCACACCCACGAACTGGGGCTGCATGATCTGTTCCAATGTTCCTATCCGAGAATGAACCCCCATGAAGATGTGGGACTGGGCAAAACATTCAAACAATACCGGGCGGATTTGACCTGGGACAGGAGCGCAGCCTGCTGTGTGCCGGATACGGACTGTGCGGATTGCCGCCACTACGCGGCGGGCAGCGCCGTTGTCACGGCAAGGCTTTTCAGGCATGCCACAGATCCTGAGACCTTCAAGGCCTGGCTGGATTATGTGGATACCTATCTGGCCGTATGGGTGATGGGGTATGAAAAAGGGGAAAACCTGAGTTCAAAATTTGTCGAACCGCCAAGCAGAACCTGATATGGACAACTCCGTTACCCAGGTGCCGTTGACCATTAACGTTTATCCCCACTTCATGGATCATTGCTTTGCAGGCAAGGCGGTGTTTCCGGCTGTGGAGGCGTTGAAGGTTCTGGCCGGAGCAATGAAGGAGAGCGACCTTATATCCTCTAACCTTGATCCGCGGCACATTACCGATGCCCGGTTCAATAAATTTCTTGTGCTTGAGCCTGATCAACGAACCATTGAAGCCCTGTGTAACATCCGCCCCATCAACGACAGGCAGGTTTCACTCTCCCTTGCCACCCGGTTTTCCACAAAAAATGGTGCCATGACCCGCATCAAAGAGCACTGCACGGCAACATTCAGCGCCGAATCAAACCCGAGCCCAAACGTCTCGCTGCCTCGAATAGAAGAAAGCGACACACCCATGTTTAAGGTAACAGCCCACAGCATTTACCGGGAACTTGTGCCGTTCAAACCGGCATTTCACTCCATCCAAGGCGACGTACAGCTGTCCCGGTCCGGCGCATGTGCAACGGTAAACGCTCTGCCGGATGATCCCAAGGATTCTTTTAAAACCGTTCTGGGATCAGGGTTTCCCCTGGACGGGGCATTCCACGCCGGGTGTGTCTGGAGCCAGCGGTTTTTCGGCATTGTGGCCTTTCCGGTTGGATTTGACAAAAGGGTGATTTACATGCCCACGGAGGAAAACAAAGAATATACGGCCCGGGTTATCCCCCAGTATCAAACCCGCGGGACGTTAGGATTCGACATATGGATTATGGATGACCAGGGAAATTTGTGTGAAGCCGTATCCGGGGTAATGATGCGGGATGTCAGCGGCGGAACCGTCACCCCGCCAGCATGGATCAGGGAGGGTTTCCGATGATGTTCACATCCTTTTGTCTGCTGGCCTATGTTGCAGGTTCTGTAAACGCGTCCATTCTTCTCCTCAAGCTGCGGAGACAACAAGATCCCCGGACCCTGTACAGTAAAAATGCAGGCACAAGTAATGTGTACAGGATACTGGGTTGGAAATGGGCCGGTTTGGTTCTCATAATTGATCTGGGCAAGGCGTTTCTGATCGCAGCGGCTGCATCCCGGTTTTTGTCCGTACCCGCAGCCCTCTGGGTGGGATTTTTTCTGCTGCTTGGCAACCGTTTCCCATGTTTTCACAGGTTCCAAGGAGGCAAAGGCGTTGCCCATTTCATTGGTTTTTCCCTGTTTTTCACTCCACTGTTTACGGCGCCGGCTTTGGCCGGTTGGTGTGTTGGGTATCTTTTTTTCCGGCACGCCTTTGCAGGCTCCATGGTACTGACAGCGATTCTCGGCATGGGACTTGCCCGGACCCCGGGAGCCGATTTGATCGGCATTGCCGGGGTCATTGCATGTATGGGGTTTATCGTACTCAACCATCGAAACAACCTGTTTGCCCTTGTAAACAAAAATCAAAGCAAGGACACGTCGAAAAAAGCGAATGAAACCCCATGAGCTCTGTTCCTGAAAATCCCTGGGGCTTTTTTGACAGGCTCTACTGCATCTCACTTCGGGAGCGGACCAACCGCCGGGAGCGTGCCAGCATTGAATTTTCACGCATGGGCATTGAGAAACGTGTGGAGTTTGTCCTGGTAGATAAAGATCACACCGATCCCTGCCGGGGGATCTTTGCCTCCCATCTGCTGTGCATGAAAAAGGCCATAGATGCCGGGGCACAACGCTGGGTGGTCTTTGAAGATGACGTGGTGTTTCGCAGGTATCATCCAAGAATTTTTAAGGCTGCCGTCAATTTTCTGTCAACCCGCAGCAACTGGACCCTGCTATTCTTGGGATGTCTGATCACAGGCAGTTCAAAGACTGACACGCCCGGAATCAAAAAAATCCGATACCAGGCATTGGCCCATGCCTATGCAGTCAACCGCGCCTTTGGGAAAAAGATCCTAAAGCAATCCTGGTGCGGGATACCCTATGACACGATGCTTAAAACCCTGGGTGACGACTATTTGGGCACAGCGCCCTTTTTTGCCTTCCAGAGCGATGCGGCCACGGACAATGACGCCTGCCTTGGCCTGGACCGGATCCGGCGCTGTTTTGGCGGCCTTGGATTCATCCAGCTGGCCACCGAATTTTTCCACGCCCACCGACTGATGGTCATTCTCGCTCATTTGCTGCTCCTCTCAATTCTTGCGGTGTGTATATGGTAAGTTCACAAAAAAAAGACAA
Source organism: uncultured Desulfobacter sp. (assembly GCF_963666145.1). Lineage (NCBI taxonomy): Bacteria > Pseudomonadati > Thermodesulfobacteriota > Desulfobacteria > Desulfobacterales > Desulfobacteraceae > Desulfobacter > uncultured Desulfobacter sp. Next base: position 1,721,764 of record NZ_OY762614.1, read on the forward strand.
ACAACTGAACATCGGCCTGTTGATCATCACGATCCTTGCTGCGGCATTCATGCTCTTTGTCAGCTTCCAAAGACTTCACGTTGAAACCGACATCACGGCATCGCTGCCGACGCACAACCCGGTGATCCGGGATGCCCTTTACTTTTTTGACCACCATCCCATCCAGGACCGGGTCGTTATCAGTGCAGGCCTTGGCACCCGTGATCCGGACCGCTTGGTAAAATTTGCCGCCATGGTGGAAAAACAGCTTTCGGACTCCGGCCTGTTCAGCAGTGTGGGCATGGACCACTACCAGGAGATCATGCCCGAACTGATGACCCTGGTGGTCAAGACCCTGCCCGTTCAATTCACCCGCACCCAGCTGGAGAGCCAGGTTGCTCCATTACTCACACAGGATGCCGTCCGAGAAACTCTGTCACAGACCTATAATGGGCTATTGAGTCTTGATGAGGTGGGCACATCCGAATATATCGCCGTTGATCCCCTGGGGTTGAAAAACATTGTGCTGGCAAGGCTTAAATCCCTGGCCCCGGTGGATCACTTCAACATTTACAAAGGCAGACTCCTGTCCCAGGATTCCCAGCACTGCATGATCATGGCCACCCCCAAAGGGTCGGGTACGGACTCAAAATTTGCCGCCCGGGCCATGGACCTGATCCGTGATATCCAGGCCCGGGCCCGGACACAGTTCTCCCAACCCGGAGAACACCCCCTTCTCACTTCAGTGGGCGCATTCAGGGCCGCCTATGACAATGAAAGAATCATCAAACACGATGTGCAGACGGCCATTTTTATTGCCACAGCGGCAATCATTATCTTACTCTTCCTGGCCTTTCCCCGGCCGTGGATCGGGCTTCTGGCCCTGGTGCCTGCCATGTTCGGCACCATTGCAGGCCTGTTTACCTATTCCCTGTTATATGACAGCATCTCTCTGATCGTTCTGGGATTTGGCGGGGCCATCATCTCCATCACCATCGACCACGGCATCACCTATCTGCTCTTTCTGGACCAGCCCCGAAAAACATCGGGCAGGCAGGCGTCCACGGAAGTACGGGCCGTGGGCCTGGTGGCCACCCTGACCACGGTATGCGCGTTTCTGGCTTTGGGGATGAGCGACTTTAAAATCCTTGAAGAACTTGGAAAATTTACGGCGCTTGGCATGGGGTTCTCCTTTATATTTATTCATTCCCTGTTCCCCAAGATCGTACCCATGCTTAAACCGGCAAAACCCCGGACACTTCCCCTGCAGCGATTGGTCAATGCCCTGATCATCCCTGGCAACGGGGGTGCCTGGTTTGCCCTATCTCTAACATTGGGCCTGGTGTGGTTTGCCTGGCCGGTCTTCCATGTGGATCTCTCCGCCATGAGCACCGTGAGCAGGGAAACCCAAGATGCGGATGCAAAATTCTATGAGACCTGGGGCAAAGGATTCACAGGCAAATCCCATCTCATGCTGACGGCAGACTCGGTCCAGGCACTTCAGGAGTTAAGCGACCGGCTTGCCGATAAAGTGTCCGCCGTTCAGACCCAAGGGGTTCCGGCTTCGGGCACCACCCTTTCAATGATATTTCCGGGAAAAACAAAAAAACAAAAAAATTATGAAGCCTGGGTCCAATTTTGGACCAAATACCGGGTCGATGCCCTAAAACAAAATTTAGGCCTGGAGGCTGAACACCTCGGTTTTACCAGCGAAGCCTTTGACCCGTTTTTAGAATTGCTTGCTCCCACTGATCTCCCGGCCGGACCGGTAACTATTCCCCAGGCCCTCTATCCCATGATGGGCATATCCCAATCAAAATCAGTCAACGGCCAATGGGTATGGACCACAAGCCTGATGCGCAACCCGGATGTGGATGAAAAGACGTTTTATGAGGAATTCAGCAAGGGTGCCACCGTGTTTGAACCCCAGCTGTTTTCCGACACCCTGGGCGCCATTTTGTATTCAACCTTTGCCAAAATGTTTTTCATCATTGCAGGGTCGGTCCTGATTTTGCTGTTCGCCTTTTTTCTGGACATCAAACTGACCCTCATCACCATGCTGCCGGTCTTCTTTGCCTTTATCGGCACCCTGGGCACCATGAAGCTTTTAGGTCACAACCTGGATATCCCCGCATTGATGCTCTCCATCATCGTATTCGGCATCGGCATTGACTTCTCCTTGTTCTTTGTACGCGCTTACCAGCGCTATCGAGACGAATCCCACCCCTCGGTTGAACTGATCCGCCTGGCCGTATTCATGGCAGGCGTTTCCACCATGATCGGATTCGGGGTGATGGGCCTGGCCGAGCATTCGCTGCTGCAAAGCGCCGGTATTGCCTCGCTTCTGGGCATCGGTTTCTGCCTTGCCGGGGCCTTTTTGATCCTGCCGCCCCTGCTGCGCCGGTATTTTATTTTATCAACGGTGCCGTCAACGATGCCCCAGAAACCGGGTGCCTCCCTCACATCCCGGATTCTTGCCAGGTACCGAACGGCCGAGACATATCCCAGAATGTTCGCCCGGTTTAAACTGAAACTGGACCCCATGTTCAAAGAACTACCCGACCTCCTGCCGGACCAGGCGAGTGTTTCCCGGATCATGGACATCGGCACAGGGTTAGGGGTCCCGGCCTGTTTTCTTCTTGAGCGGTTCCCCCATGCCCGCATATTCGGCATAGAACCCGATCCCGAAAGCCAGCGGATCAGTACCATGGCTATCTCAGATCAGGGGGACATCGACCTGGCCGGCGCCCCGAATATCCCTGCGGTTGCCGGAGCGGTTCACCTGGCCCTGATGCTGGATATGAGCCATTTTTTAACACCCGATGAATTCAGGCAAACCTTAAACAAAATCAGGCCGGCCATGGCCCCCGGCGGATCGCTCATTATCCGGGCAATTATCCCTCCGTCCGAGAAAGCAACACTGGCCTGGCCCATTGAAGCGTTGAAACTGAAACTAAAGGGGGTGGTTCCCCATTACCTGTCTGTGCAAGAGCTCACAGATTTTATCAACCAGGCGGATTTTAAAATGAAATATACCAAAGTATCGGGAAACAATCCTGAAACCGTCTGGTTTGTCGCAAAGGTGTCCCCATGAATATCTGTACCAGTCATAACATTGGTTGTGCCGGAAATTTTGAATTCTCCAAACAAAAAATTGATGATGCCGTATCGGGCAACCGACTTCTCTCCATGGAGATTGAACTGAGCCTGCGCTGCAATTTTCGATGCAGCTATTGTTACGTGCCCCATGATTCATATTATGACAATGAACTCTCCCTGGACGAAATCTTTGAGGTCATTTTACAGGCCAAAGCACTTGGGGCAGGAAAAATTATTCTGTTGGGCGGCGAACCCAGTATCTATCCCCACATCCGGGAGGTCATTCAATTTTTAGGGCTCCACGGTCTGGAAATAGAGATGTTCACCAACGGCACCGGCATCACCCGAGAGTTTGCCGGGGAACTTCACGATGCCGGGGTAAGGGTTGTCCTGAAAATGAACTCCTTTGATGAGGCCAGACAGGATACCCTGGCCGGCAAAAAAGGGGCGTTTAAAATTATCCGCAACGCCCTGGACAACCTTAAAGGGGCGGGCTATCCGGCTAAAGACGCGTTTCTTGCCCTGAGCACCATTATCTGCCGCCAGAACAGGGATGAGCTGACCCGGATGTGGACCTGGATCAGGGACAACAACATGGCGCCCTATTTTGAAATCATTACCCCCCAGGGCCAGGCAAAAAACAATCCGGCACTGGAACTCAATCCCCTGGAACTTAAAGAGGTGTTTGAAGAGATCTGTGCCCTTGACCAAAAACGCTACGGCATTGAATGGGAGCCTCAGCCGCCGCTCATGGGCAATCAGTGCATGCGGCACCAGTTCTCCTGCACCGTCACCTCCATCGGCAATATCCAGCCCTGTGTGGGCATCACAAAATCCATAGGCAACATACGCAAAACCAGCTTGAAGGATATTTTAGAGCGCTCACAGGATCTTCGTCTGTTGAAAAATCACCGGCAGACCATCAAGGGATACTGTAGCACCTGTGAAAAGAACGACACCTGTTACGGATGCCGGGGCGCCGCCTTTCAGATTACCGGTGATATTCTGGCATCAGACCCCCTGTGCTGGCGCAACCCGGATAATCTTACCCCCTGAAATTCAGGGTAGTGAAAGGCGGTTCATTCTCGCTGTTTCAATAAGAGAGCCAGGGCTTTGAGATGCTCTTTCCTACGCGCTTCAAAAAGTTTTGGTTCGGTATGTCCAAAATCAACTTTCAGACTTGGGTTGACAAAAAGCAAGTGACTATCCTAAGATCATAGAATACATTTAACAACAAGTTCCCTAATAATCAGATTTATGACATCTTTGACCTGAATCCCGCAGAATTTTGCCCCGCGATCAAATCTGTGATGTCTGTCGCCATGGTCCAAATTTCGCGAATACAATGGAGATATCAAACTTTGATCAGCTAAAATAATAAAAAATACAGATAAATAGCCAGGCAACTTTCCCTTTTTGCCTTGATGGCATAATTTCGGACAAACCGGTCCCTCCTATACATTTCACAGGGACGATATCAATGATGTATCTTAAAGTAAGGAACGCTTTTGGCTCATTTAATTGAAATCAATGATATTATAGAAAATGCCGGGTCATTATTAACACTGCCGGATATCTGTATGCAGATTAAACGGCTCGTGGCGGATCCGGCGTCATCAAACGAGGATCTTGCCGGGCTGATCTCTAAAGATCCGGCACTGACCGCAAGATTATTGAAAATAGTGAACAGCCCCCTCTACTATTTTCCACGAAAAATTTCTTCCGTTGCTGAAGCCATTCCCCTGATCGGCGCCTCGCAACTCTATAGTTTAGCACTGGCAACAACCGCTGCCGCCATCATTCAAACCGTTGGCGGAAGCTTCATTGAAATGAAAACGCTTTGGAAAAAGGCTGTCTATTCCGCGATCTATGCCAAATCCTTAAATCCGAACAAATCACAGGGCAGTGAGGCCCTTTTTGTTGCAGGGCTGCTGAGTAATATCGGGACATTGGCTGTGGTAAAACATGCCCCGCAGATTGCATTAACAGCCATAGGGGCTCCGAATAAAGGACAATTTCACTGGCAGCGGGAAAAAGAGGTGCTCGGGTTTACAGTGGCAGAGATCAGCGGCGCATTGCTGAAATCCTGGCACCTGCCCGATGAGATTGTCGTCCCTGTCAGTTGTCAGCATGAGCCAGACACCGCAAATCCTTATTTTTTCTCCTGCTGCATTATCCATATCGCCACCAGACTGGCATGTGACATCATTGAGCAAGACCAGGGACCATCGGCAGAGTATAGAAAGGCCATAGGCAAAAAACCGTTGGCACAGCTTGGGCTGAATGACGACGAGGCCCTGGAAGCAAAGGTCTCGGAAATAAATGAATTTGCACCGGAAGTACTAAATCTTTTCAAGATTTGAGGGTAACTTTATATATGATGGATAAACTTATACTAAAAAAAGAAGACACGATCCTGAAAAGTGACGGCAGGTCTTCACCATGGAAAATTCTGGTCGTGGATGATGAAGAAGGCGTTCACCAGGTAACAACACTGGCACTCAAAAATTTCATTTTTGACAACAAAAATCTACAGCTGTTCCATGCGTACTCTGCGGCACAGGCCCTCGAATATCTGATTGAGCATCCCGATACCGCCATCGTGTTACTTGATGTGGTCATGGAATCCGAACATGCAGGATTAAAGCTGGTCAAAAAAATCCGGGAAGATCTCAATAATAAAACCAGCCGGATTGTTTTAAGAACCGGCCAGCCGGGACAGGCACCGGAACGCGAAGTCATCCAGAACTATGATATCAATGGCTACAAGACCAAAACCGAACTTACAGCGAACAAGTTGTTTACCCTGATGTACGCCACCTTAAGATCCTATCGCGATATTATTACCCTGGAAAGAAGCCGCAAAGGCCTGGAAAAACTCATTGTGGCGTCAAGGGGGATTTCTTCAAGGGTGGCGCTGGCCGAATTCATACGCGTTACGGTTGAGCAGTTAACCCATCTGCTTAACATTGAAGATACCACTATTTTTTCCTGCAAGGTCACAGGATATGTTCTCCTTGAACAATGTCTGGAGGTCTATTCTCCGGAGAATCCCCTTGGATCAAGCTGCATCACCGTAACGGATTTACCCGAAGGGAAGCGGGATATCATTTCATCTGCCATTACCGAGCAAAAAAATATTTTTGAGAAAGATAAATTTGTTGTGTACTGCGCAAATAAAAATCAGATTGTTCTGTTTTTTGCCCAAATTAATCAGGTTCTGTCCGATCTTGATATTCGTCTGCTTAACATCTTTACTGAAAATCTGATTGTAACCCTGGATAATATTCAGCTCAATGAGGCAATCACCGACAGTCAAAAGGAGATGGTCTACCGTCTCGGTGAGGTTGTCGAGTCCCGTTCCAAGGAGACCGGAAATCATGTCAAACGCATGGCACATTATTCAGAGTTGCTTGCCCTGCTGGTTGGACTGGATAAAACCGAGGCCGAATTAATCAAGACAGCGTCACCCATGCACGATATCGGCAAAATTGCCATTCCCGATGCCATTTTAACCAAACCGGGAAAATTGAACGCCGAGGAGTGGCAGATTGTGAAGACGCACCCGAAACGCGGGTACGAAATACTCAAACAATCTTCTCTGGCCGTAATGAATATCAGTGCCATCATCGCGTTGACCCACCATGAAAAATGGGATGGCACAGGTTACCCCAAAGGAGAGAAAGGCACGGATATCCACATTTACGGCCGGATAACCGCCATCGCCGATGTGTTTGATGCCCTGGGAAGTGAACGCTGTTACAAAGAGGCATGGCCCCTGGATAAAATCATTGCACTTTTCAAGAGCGAGAGGGGTAAACATTTTGATCCATTATTAACAGATCTGTTTCTTGAAAATCTGGATAAGTTTCTGGTGATCAGGGATAAGTTTATTGATTAACACGTGAGAGGCCAAGATGCTAAACAAAGTATCAAACAACCCGCCGCTGATACTCACCATTGATGATGAAAAAGTCATCCGCAACAGTTTTGCGGATATCCTTGAAGATAACGGCTATGAGGTGATCCAGGCAGAAAACGGCCATGTCGGTATAGAAAAAATCCGGAAACTCAGGCCGGACCTTATTTTATGCGACCTGCAAATGCCTGAAATGAACGGACTTGAGGTGGTCCGTACCGTGAAGGCGGAATTTGAAAAGATCCCCATCATCATGGTTTCAGGGGCAGGGGTTTTAAATGATGCCATTGACGCCGTCCGATTGGGCGCCTGGGATTATCTGGTCAAACCCTTATTCAATCTCGATATTTTGCTCCAGGCGGTGGAACGGGCGCTGGGGCGCGCCAGGCTCATTGCCGAAAATGAGGCATACCAGAAAAATCTGGAAGAACAGACCGTGAAACTCCAGCAGGAGATCGAAGACAGAAAACGCACGGAAAAACAGCTTGTGCAGTCGGAAAAGATGGCTGCCCTGGGAGATCTGGTGGCAGGCGTGGCCCATGAAATAAACACCCCACTTGGTATTGGGGTCACCGGCATTTCATATCTCAATGATGCAACCAGAGCCTTTAAAAAATTATTCACCGCCGGAGAAGCCACCAAAACGGATCTTGAAAATTTCATTGAAGATTGTGAAGAATCCTGCCAGGTCACCCTTTCCAATCTTAATCGTGCGGCGAAACTTGTGGCAGGATTTAAACAGATTGCGGTGGACCAGTCCAGTGATGAAAAACGATTTTTTAACATAAAACAGTATATTGATGAAATTTTATTCAGCCTCTATCCACGCATAAAAAAAACCCAACATACGATCCATGTGGATGCGCCGGACGATTTGGAGATCAACAGTTATCCGGGGGCGTTTTCCCAGGTTTTGACCAACCTTGTCATGAATTCTTTACTCCACGGATTTGAAGATATGGAAAAGGGGACCATTACCATTACCGTAAAAAACGAAGACCGTTCGATCATGCTTTACTATGAAGACAATGGCAAAGGCATGACACCAGTCCAGCAAAAAAAAATATTTGATCCTTTTTTTACCACCAAACGTGGCGCAGGCGGCACCGGGCTTGGGATGCACCTGGTCTTTAACCTTGTCATCAAAAAGCTGGATGGACAAATCAGCTGTACAAGCACTTTGAATGAGGGCACATTTTTTACCATCGCCATTCCTACGCATAATGTAGACGATTAGACACAAAACGCTGAATCTTTCTTTTGTTGTATAACGTTATTTTCTTTCTTGACACATCCTCGCCTTCCGGCTTATGGTCATTACCGCTCCAACGATTTATTGCAGAAAAAATTAATATTAACAATTAGTTGAGCAAAACATGACCACTAAAATTTCTTCAAGTTCATTTTCAATCTTCAGGCAGATCATTCTATTCTCTGCTTTTACTTTTTTTCTTGGTGGCAGTTCACTGTTTTTCCCTGCAGTCTCTGATGCTGGAACCCCAAACACTGATATCGCCAACATCTGGACCGGGCTGCAGCAAGAGGAAAATCAGTTCTGCCGGATCACATTAAAAATCGATACCCTATCGGCGCCCAATAACGCCCTGTCCGGTTCCTTGACGGTTGAACCGGCAAATATCGGTGCCAAACGAGCGCCTGAACCCCAGACGGCAGCAATCAACGGAACATTTTTTTATGAAATCAATCTCATCAGGATACAGTATCAGCTCGGCAGAGGCAGAAGATATGAAGTTTTTGGGGTACTGAATCCCCAAAAAAATCGGATGGCACTGATCTATGGAGGAAGAACCGGAGACGGCATGCTTCCTGTGTATTTAACGGCCGGCCCGACACTGCCCAGGGAACTGCAGCCCTTTGCAGTCTCCAGGGATAAAGCTGCCGGCTTCAGGAAAGACCAGGAGAATGCCGCATCAGAATTGACAGCCATACAAAACCGGAGCCAAGTCATTAATGAACAGATCATGGACGCCCAGAACCGGCTTCGAGACGCCCGCCATGCCCATGACAAGGAGACGGCCAACCGGATAAGAAAAGAGCTGGAAGTGCTGGCCCAATCCCGTGTCCAGGAAAGACAGAAGCAGCAGGAGTTGCTCATGGCCCAGGCCCGTAAAGCCCGTGAGCTTCAGATCAAACAGATGGAAAATGAAAACCCGGAACTGGCAGCGGTGGAAAAGCAGATGCTGGACCTGCAGGCCCAGATCCTTGCCGCATCAAAAACAAAAGATATTCCAAAATTACGGGAGCTGGCCCAGCAGATCAAGACATTGCAACAAAAGCGCAGCATGCTGATGGGCAACAGGCATGGCGCACCCCGCGCTGTTCCAGGCTCAAGTGCAGATCACTCCTGCCCCGAGGAACTGCTCTCCTGGGCCGGAGAACTGGAAAAAACGGGGCGTCTGCGGCAAGGTTTCACAGCATTTCTCAATTGGCGAACCTGTTCAGGCCGTCCGTGTTCAGCACCTATTTTAAAACCGGATTATTATCCATGGCACCGGATCACCGCCGGGAACTGGGCATGGCACTTCAACGCGGCTGTACCCGGCTGGATACGGCCTTTTCCCGGGGCAGCAATATCATGACCGTGGCCAAAGGGTTTGATGACCAGGGATTTCAAATGAATTATCTCAGTGCCGCCATTGCCGGAGAAGCCCTGGATACGGCCCACGAATGGTTGGAACGGACACTTGGGGATCTGGACAATTCAGACAACACCTTGTCTGGACTGGATTTGCTGGATAAAGAGGGCAAAACCGTCATGGCGGCCCTGTGGCCGAACGAAACAAAAATGGCCGAAGATAAAATCTCCCAAACCTGCAGTCAGAGTGCAGCCGAGGCACTGACGGCCCAAATCGACCGACTGACACGCCGTGCAGAGGACCTTGAAACACTGAACGACCTGGCCCGGTTAAAAAAAGATAACCTTTGGAAAAAATTAACACCGCAAGATCAAAAACAACTCGTCCTTTACTATAATGAACAGGCGGATGGCCCTGTGGACCGCTATTTAAAAAGCACATTCCCTCAAACCGCTGACGATCAAAACGCCCCGCGCAAGGCCCTGGCATCAGGAAAGCAATGGTACGAACGCCACAACGCCCTTTTCTCACAGTTTTCCGACACAAAGGCAATCAAAGAATTTAACCGGCGATTTCCGACCCAGAGAGAAGAGATGTTTAAACAAATTCTGCCGGATTTAAAAAAAGAGATCTCAGCATGTCAAAACACCCAGGAAATCAAACAGTTGGGCAAGGCGTTTACCCTGATCATGGACAGCCAAAGCCCGACCGGGAAAACCATTGAGGCGATAAAAGTAAAGCAGATTGACGCCCTGGACCATCAAACCTTTGTAGTCCGGGTAGGCGACGGACCGTTTAAACCGGACCATCCCGGTGCCGTATATTTAAACGCTTTATACCGCAATGACTGGAAAACCATTACCCAGGAAGACCGTTCGTTTGCCCTCCCTGTGGCCAGAATGATGCAGCCCATGAACGACAGCGGCATCTATGATCTTATGGCAGCATTCAGCGGCGGCCAGGTCAAGGGGCAGCAGTTAAAAAATTATATGCAGCAAAAAATGGAGAACGCCACCATGTGCACCAGCATGGCCGGTTTTTACGTAATTTCCCTTGAATATATTTCTCCAAGCTGTTTAGGCCCAAACCCTGTTGAAATCGAACGGATCAGGGAGTGGGACGAGGTGCTGGTCAACGGATACGGCGCAGAGCTCTCCCGCATTCCCCACTCAGAAACCCGGTACTATACCATTGCCCGCCGTCACCGGGCGATATTTGATAAAATCAAGGACCCGGCCAATGCAGAAAGCCTGGAATTTATCAATAAACTTTTAGGCGGGTTCGGCATGAAAAAGGAGGGTGTGCGCACATCCATGGAAAAACTGAGCAATAATCTCAAGGGCCTGCGCCAGGCCATGCATGAACTTCCCTGTGACGGAGAAGTCATGCAGAAAATTGAAGCGGCCCTGCTCAAGAAAGCTGCCGAACAATGATCTTTTGGACGGTGCTCCACCTCATTTTTTAAACACCACAAAAGGCGTCCATCCCAAATGGATCTCTTATTCCGGATTGCCGATGGCGATTTTCATTTCATAAGCGATGCCAACCTCACACAGGCGCCACATAAAATCATGGATATACAAACAGAAAAACAATTTTGGGAAGTAGTTCATGAATTGTACGACTTATTAATTTGATTTCACATACGGTATTTCGGCGATTATATTCATCGCCAACATATGTGCCAACTTGCCGGAACTGTTGAATCGGTTCCCGACCGGAAATCGTCAATTTTGTCGGGGAATCCAGATCCCCAATGCCGCTCTCAGTACCCAATCACATAAAAAGCCTATGCCAATGGCTCCGAATCATGGTAATTATATAGTCTAAAATCAAATATCGGAATGAGGAGCACCGCTTGAAATTCATAAACGAATATCGGAAATCGTTTAATCGCAAGCTCATATCAATTTTTCTGTTCATATTAATCATCGCGACATCGCTCATCGGCATTTCAAGTTATCAAATCACCAAACGGGCACTCGCAGATAAAGGTAAGGTTGCGCTCAAAAACGGGGTTGTCCAGGCATTGGCCTTGATTCATTCAGAATACGAAAAAGTTCAGGCGGGATTAATTTCCAAAGCCGATGCACAGGAGCGGATCAAGACGATTTTAAACGGCCCCATGAAGCCGGACGGCACCCGGCAATTACACAAACACATCGATTTAAGCGAACATGGATACTTTATCATATATGACAAAACAGGTTTGGAAGTGCTGCACCCCACCCTGGAAGGCCAAAACGTCTGGGATGTCACTGACCTCAATAACGCTGGACATTATCTTGTCAGGGAACAAATAGAAACAGCGCTCAACGGCGGCGGGTATACCTACTATGCATGGCGTCTTCCCCACTCCGATAAAATCGGCAAAAAAATTTCCTATGCGGCTTTTTCTCCGGACTGGGAATGGATCGTTGTTTCAACGGCGTATGAGCTGGATTTTGTAAATGAAGCGACTGAAATTCTTTATACCATCGTACTTGTCACCGTTATATTGGTGATTTTCACCGGTTATGTCGGCACGATCTATATCAGATCTGCGACAAAACCCATACTTGATATTGCCAGAGGGATGAAACATGTCACCCAGGGCCGCTATCAGGCAATCAATCTGGGCAATTATAATGATGAAACCAAGATATTAATTGATGGTTACAACACCATGATCGCTTCCCTTGAAAAGGCAAAACACAAAATCACCATAAAGAATAACCGTTTGACCTACCTTGCCTACAACGATGACCTGACACTGCTTCCCAATCGAAACGGATTAAAAGAGTATGTAACCCAAAGGTTAGACAACGGCTGCCAATCCGGATATTTGGCTCAACTGGACATCATGGGCCTAAGATTGATTAATTTAACCATTGGGTATGATCAGGGAGACCGGGTATTGGGATTATTTGGCAAGTACCTACGCCAATGTAAAACAAAGACCTGTTATCCGGCGCGAACCGGCAGCAATGAATTTTCCATCTGGATAGAAGAGGTCGCCGCCCATGATATCTCACAGGTATTAGAGGAGATCAGACATAATAGCAAACAATATATCCTAGAAAACGGTTACAATCAGATGCTTGATATATACCTTGCCCTGGCCGAGTACGACAGCCCCGAAAAAGCCTTTGAGACCTTATACGAAGAGACGACCACAGCCATGCGAACCGCCAGGGAAAATAAAGATTTATCACTGACGCTGTTTGAAGGGTCCATGAGAGAGCGGGTGGAAGACGAACTTGCCATGCGCCAGCATCTGGGAAAGGCCATTTTAGAAAAAGAACTGATCCCCTATTACCAGGCAAAAGTTGATTTCACCACTGAAAAGATCGTGGGTGTGGAAGCATTGGCACGATGGATTTCCAGTGAAATGGGATTTGTGCCGCCCAATGTGTTTATCCCGTACATCAATCAGCTCAATCTGATCACCCAGTTCACGGACTATATGATCGACAAAGTGCTGGGTGACTATCAATCGTTGACCATGAAATACGATGCCGAATTGACCGTATCCATTAACATTTCCCCCTTGTGTTTCATGGAAAAAGATTTTACCGGCAAAATAGAACAGGCAATCAATAAACATGCAATCCCCCCTCACCGATTAATCCTTGAAATAACCGAAGATATTTTTATTGCCGATTATAAGGAAATAAATAAAATTATAACCAGGCTTCGCCAGTTGTTTGTCAAAGTTTCCATTGATGATTTCGGTACAGGCTACTCCTCTTTGAACTATCTGAGAAATATCCACCCCGATGAAATCAAGCTTGATAAAAGTTTTGTGGACCAAATCCTTGATGACGATAAAGCGTTTTACATGTTTGAAACCCTGTGTAATATTGCCGAAAATTTTGGGTATTCCATTGTGGCCGAAGGGGTTGAAACCCGAGAGCAGCTTGAAAAAATCAGCACCACGCCCCTTAAAATAATTCAGGGCTATCTGTTTTCAAAACCCGAGCCGCTTTCCAGCCCCGAGCCATGCAGTTAAAGATCATTGAGCAACCCGTTGAATGGGACCGGTTTGTGATGCAACACCCCGGCGCTTGTTTTACCCACCTTTTTGGCTGGCGCAGGGTGATTGAGTCCGTATACCGGCACAGATCTGTTTACCTGGCCGCCGTAACCCGAGGGCAGATCTCGGCCATGGTTCCCCTGTTTGTCTTCAACCGCCCCTTTTACCCGTCTGAATGGATCTCCATCCCTTTTTTCGACCATGCCGGTCTTTTAACAAAGACGCCTGAAGGCGGACGATTTCTTTTAAGAGAAGCTTGGGAAAAACTGGGTTGCAACGACAAATCCGGTTTAAGCATCAGGCAGGATACGAATGTTGACCTGTCCGGGGTGATCCTTGGGGGGCGTCATCCCCGAATTTTCACCGAAAAGACCGATCTGGCCGTTCCCCTGCCTCCCGGTCCCCGTCAGATGCTGGCGGCCTTTCCCGCCAAACTCAGAAGCCAGATCAATAAAGGGATAAAAAACGGGCTGACCTGGGACATTGGCGGACCGTCGCTTTTGCCGGCATTTTACAAGGTCTTTGCCCAAAACATGCGGGACCTGGGCTCCCCTGTCCATTCCCCCCTCTTTTTTAAAACCATCTTTTCGGTCTTCCCGGGCCGGGCATTCATTTGCGTGATTTACCATCAAGGGACCCCGGCGGCAGCGGGATTTGTTTTCCGTTTTAAAAACAGGCTGTTCAACCCCTGGGCGTCATCGCTTAGACAGTTCCGCCCCCTGAACACCAATATGCTGCTCTACTGGCAGATGATCCGACTGGCCTGCGACCTCAACCTTGACACCTTTGACATGGGCAGATCCTCCAAAGGCGCGCCCACCTTTCGGTTCAAACAGCAGTGGGGCCCCAGGCAGACACCTCTTTCCTGGTACACCTGGCCAGGGGAACGCCATAAGGCACCAGCCGAAACCCTCTCCATCAGTTCCTGGAAAAAGCTGCCACTCGGGGTCGCCAACCTGGCAGGCCCTAGGGTCAGAAAATACATTTCATTATAGGAGAGGAACACAGAACCATGCCGCTCTCCATTCCCATGCCCCTTCTGGTCACCATAGATGATGCGGGCTGGTGGCTGGGGCAGGACGACTCCGCAAGTGGACGGCCCTTTCGCACCGGTATGCCAAGGCCACACTGCCCGGAAGACTATACCGCCCTGGTCGCTTTAGGCCGCAGCCTGGACATGAAAATCCCGGCCGGATTTGTGCTCTGCGAGTGGGACCAGACCCGGCTGCTCAGAAAGGTACCCTCTGCCACCTGGATGGCAGGGCAATGGGAATCGCCTTTTACAGACCCGGCAGCCAAAGAAAAGGCGGCGCACATCATTCAAAACGGCAAAGAATACCTGGAAGTAGCCGTCCATGGGGTGGGGCATGAATTCTGGGACCAAGGCCGGATGTATCGCAGCGAGTTTCACGACACCCAAGGAAAAATGCGTCCCCGGGACCTGGTCAAAAAACATCTGGAGTACTTTTTCAAGCTCATGAATTCATTCGGCCTGGCCCACGATCCCCGGATTTTTATCCCCCCTGCCCTGCACCACGGTTTCGGCAACGGGGCAAGAAGCTTCCAGGCCATTGCCCGCACCTTTGGTATCCAGTACATCAGCCTGGTCTTTTCCCGGGCAGACTGCCGTATTGCCCCCCAACTACCGGGGCTTGGCTGGGAAGAAGGCGTCCTGCTCATGGAACGGGGGATATCCCGGACAAAGTGGCACCGGGTGGCGGCACCGCCAAAATTCAACTTCAACGCCCCTGTCCTTGCCTTGCACTGGGCCAATATCCTCCACCCCGATCCGGATAGAAACATGGAGGTAATCCACGCCTGGTCAGACTTTATAAAAAACGAGGCAAAGAAAAATAAGGTGGTGCTTGCCGAAGACTTTGCCGCCTGCCTGACCCAATATCTCAATGCCACCCAGTCCCGGATACACGTTGGTGAACGCAAAATCACAGTATCGTTGGACTGGCTACCCAAAGTGCCGGTAAAGGCCCTGGACGACACCCTGTTTTTTTCCTTAGAACTTCCCAGGGGTGTAAAACTTCGATTGTCCGGCGCAGAGCAAAAAAAGCCACGCAACAAAAATGAAGCAATGTTCATTAAAACCGGACTGCCCAGGGAAAAAAAAATCGTTTTCGAATACAGTCAGCCATCCAAAACATAAATCTATATATAAAACACCAATACGTTTAGACGCTATAGATTGATATTATCTTTTTGACAGAAGCATTCCCATTTCTATAATTGCCCAATGGAATTGAAATGTTATCCTGAAATAGAGATTGAAACCATCCTTGAAAAAGGGACTGCTGTCCAAAACGAAGATTTTTTGATCGTCCAGGATAATATCCTCGGAGTCTTTGACGGGGCCACCAGCCTGAACCGTCAAAAATTCAGCCAAAACCTGACCGGGGGCACCATCGCCTCCCAAACGGCCGGTGCCGTATTCAAAAAGAACCATTTCCCTTTGAACCAACTGGCCTGCAAGGCCAACGATGCGATTATGCAGCAGATGGTTTCCAACGGGGTGGATACCTCAAAAAAAGAAAATCTCTGGTGCACCAGTGCGGCGGTGGTACGCCTCAAAGAGCGGTCCCTGGAATGGGTCCAGAGCGGGGATGCCGTTATTATTCTCATATACGAGGACGGCAACCACAGGGTTCTGGTGGACCGTGAGGACCATGACCATGAGACCCTGGCCCTGTGGAAAGATCTGGTCCGCACCCATCTGCCGGAAACCGGCAAGGCAAACAGTTTCCCCGAAAGTGCACCGCAACAGGTTATAGATCTGATGCGAGGAAAACTGGCAGGCCAGATCCAAAAAGTCCGGTCGGGTATGAACATCACCTATGGCGTCCTTAACGGCGAAAAAGCGGCTGAAGCCTTCCTGAACCAGGGTGAAGAACCTTTGGACCGGGTGGCCCATGTTCTGATTTTCACCGACGGGCTGTCCATCCCCCAGCCCGAGCCGGAACCCCGCAAGGATTTCACAGATCTTGTCAAAACCTACCTGAACATAGGCCTGGACGGGCTGAAACAGATGATCCGCAACCTGGAAGAAAAAGATCCCCACTGCCTGCTCTGTCCCCGGTTCAAGTGCCATGACGACATTGCCGCCATCGCCATCCAGCTTTAGTAAACATTCCCCAAAAAATTCAGATAGCCGCCCCGCGCCCGCCCACGGTTTCCATAACCGGTTGCCCGATCAATTCTGATAACGGAACAACATAAAGATTCTGGTGTTCAAGTCCATCCAAGATACATTCAAGTTCGGTTAAAAACTGACGGATATACGGGTTGTCAGGCGTTTCAGAGCGGGGTTTTAAATCATGCAGCAAAATAATATCACCTGGCCTCACCCGGCCCAGTATTTTGGACGCCATCCCGGATACCCTGCGATTTCCTTGGTCCATGGCCCTACAGGAAAAATTGACGGCACTCATTCCAAGTTTTGAGAGAACAGGCCCCAGTTTCGGGCTAATAATGCCAACAGGGGGCCGGAACACCAGGGGCCGAATGCCGTGGGTTCCAAGAATATTCTGGGTTTGGACAATCTCCCCTTTGAGCTGACGGCTTGACTTGAGCATAATCAAAGGATCATGCGAATAGGTATGGTTGCCGATGGTGTGGCCCTGGGCCAGAATCCGGGCGATGAGATCCGGATGGCGGCGGGCATTTTTCCCTGTGACAAAAAAGGTGGCAGGCACTCGGTAAGATTGAAGGATATCCAGGATCAAAGGCGTTGTCACGCTGTCCGGCCCATCGTCAAAGGTAAGAGAGACCCAAGCCTTTTTACGACTACCCCGGCGGACGACAGGCAAAAAAAAACCGAACCACGTTGCAAAAGGCGCCGCCAGGCATACCCCAATAAATCCTGCCAGGGGCAAAATACTCCATAAAGGTCCCCCCAAAACAAACAAACCACCCGCCAGGACAAACGCAGCAATGCCCGTTTTCTCTGCTACACTCAATGATTTACTTTCACCTTTTTTCAATGGGGTCGCCCCGGAATATTCTTTTCAGCAGTGATCTGACTGCATGACTATATCAGTCAGCCCGGTATAGTTCCAGGGGATTTCATCTTCGGACATTCAGTGCCGAGACACCCTGAACAAAAACAAAAGGACCTGCCGGGTAATGGCGCCGACAGATCCTTGTATCCCCCCGTACAGTGAGAGTCGCTTATTCCATGGGCATGGTTTTAAACCCGATGGCCAAAATAATGAAACAAAGGGTCATGCCCGAGATAAAGGGCAATGTGAAGCCGTAGCGTTCCGGGGCCATGAGCTTGATGTCGCCCACCAGTTCCCGGGGCCCGTCAAAGCCCGCATCTATTTCAGTGTAGAAATAGGCGCCCGAGTCTATATCCCTTGCTTCAATGGTATCCACAATGGCATCAAAGGTCGGGATATGCTTTTCTCCCCAGGGCCCGATCACCGTGGCAAATATCCACAGAAACGCAAATGTTGACAGCAGGATAGTCCAGGCCTTTGCCTTTGATAATTTGGGTTGTGCGTCCATCATTGGCCTCCTTTTTGTCCCTAAATGGTAGCGGTCAGATCCGGAAATACCAGGTAAAATACGATGTACGCCATGATCAGTGTCAGGCACAGGTTAAACGACTGACCAAATACATAGAGGATGAGCGGCTTGCCACCGGAAAAATGTTCCTTGAGTTCTCTGAAGTTGGTGGCGAGGCCAATGGAGACAAAAGACAAGGTAAAAAACCAGCCTCTAAAAAGGTCGCTCATGCCCTTGATGGTACCCTGGTCGATCATGGTGGCGCCAAGGCCTGCCACCTGGCTGTTGTAAGCGGTATAAATGGCGGAAAAAATCACCGAGGCCATGACAAACCCGATAACGAATTTCGGGAACCGATACCAGATCTCCATGAGACCGACCTTGTTACCGGTCTCTTCGGCTTCCACCTTGGTGGTAAAGTACAGCGCTACAAAAAACGCCATCACACCGATGAGCACGTTCTGGATCATCTTAATGGTAGCCGCCACATTCAACGCTTTTTCACCCAAAAAGGCCCCGGCTGCCGCAACAGCACCGGTGGCATCAATGGTACCACCCATCCAGGCACCGCCCAGCACCTGCATCTTGTCTGCCGGGAAAAATCCATGAATGACTGCCGGCATGACAATCATCATGATAGAAGTAAATACCAGGGAAAGTCCAACGGCCAGGGTCAGTTCCTCTTTTTTGGCCTTACATGCCGAGGCCGTGGCAATGGCAGCAGAGACACCGCACACGGACATGTCCGAACAGATAACCGCATTGAGGCGCTTGGACGGAATCCGGATAATTTTCTGACCGAACCAGTAGGTAACCAGCCACACAATGGGGGTGACCACCCAGGCCACAAAGATACCTGCCGTACCGATGGTGATAATTTTTTCAAACAGAATTTTAGCACCCAGCAGCACCAGACCGGTTTTAATGTAATACTCTGTCTGGATGGCCGGAGTTACCCACTTGGGGGTTCCCACGGTATTTGAAATCAGCATTCCAAAGAAAATGGCCCAGGCCGCATACCCGATGCCGTAATGTTTCATGGTGGCCTGGGAACTTGCCAGATACGCAATAATACCGATGATAAAGATAAAGGGAAATGCTTTGACAAAAGCGGTGAAGCTCTGGCCCATGGCCTTGATGCCGATGCCGAAGAAAACGGCAAAGAAAACACCTAAACCAATCAGCTTTAACACCTGATTATACGGCTTGGCCGACGACACTTTTTTCTTGGCTTTGCCTTCGAGAAACTTCACATTACGCCATTCCTGAATGGCCTTTTCGGCAAGTTCATTTAAGGTCTGGCTTTGAAAACCCGCCACTTCTGCAGCTTTTTCAGCCGCCACGGCAACGGCATAAAGGCCGGTGGTTTTGATTTTTGCCTCGTCGTACTTCTCCTGTGCCTTGGCTTTTTTGGCATCCGCCATTTCCTGGGACATGAAAAAACCATCCAGGGGATTGGATGTCCAGGAATGGGTCTTTTTGGTGACTGAAGTGAGCCATTTACCCGTACTGCTGCTGTTGGCTTTCACCTTGGCTTTGGCATCGGAAAGCTTATACCAGGCAATGGTTTTAAATGCTTTGGTCCGGTTCGCATCCTGGGCATATTCGGCTTCGGCCTCTAACAATTTGGCTTTAAAGTCACCGGAATGGGGAAAATAGATCAACATACCAGCCACCAGAATGGCAAACCCAAGCCAGATGGCCCACCAGTCCTCTTTTTTCCACATTTCAGACCATTCCCATCTGCCGACATCTTTTACAACCTGTGAATTATCAGACAAAACATTCTCCTTTTTTTAATACCGTGTTCGTTAATGCGTAAAACCAGTTTCACGCTACGCAGCTTTTGCAATTAAAATGGTTTATTAGCAAAAGATATGCCGCAATCATAAACACAGACAACGCATTGAAATATAAGCAAAAGAAGGGCATGATTGAATTTAAAGTGTAAACTTAAGTTAGCATCTATGGGTTGTCGGGAATACAGTTCATCCCGTCTGTCTTGCTTTTTGGTGTAGAATTCTTTAATTTTTTACAAGAAAATCTGTGTATACGACACGGATCTTTCAACTTTCGTTGTGGGCTGAACCACGAAGCAAACCCAAATCAGCCCATGGTTGTTATTATCCAACGGAGCTGCCGGTCTATGCCCCCCAAACCCGTCAAACAAAGCCACATCAGCCTGCGGCTGAAATTTATCTTCGGGCTGGTTTTTTTTGTTACCGCCCTGGGTTTGTGTATAAGTGTGATCATGTACTTTCATTACAACGCCATCATGCAGTCCGAGATCAGCCAGCGATCAAGGATGCTTTTGGCCCAATCCGATGCCGTCCAAAGCTATGTTAAAAGCGTTTTGCGCCCCCGGATGTTTGACACCCTGCTCAAGGGAGACTTTATCCTCGAAGCCATGTCCTCGTCCTATATCTCACGCCAGATCATGGGGCGCCTGGGCAACGAAGACGCCGAAAACTACCATTACCGAAGGGTATCAAGAAATCCCAGAAATCCGGCGTCCACCCCCGACGAATTTGAAGCAGGCCTCATCCAAACCTTCAACCAGGATAAAACCCTGCGATTCTGGGAGGATACAACCCTTGTCAACGGCCGGGAATACCATCTGGTCGCCCGTCCCGTAACCTATACCCAAAGTTGCCTGCAATGCCACGGAGATCCGGCGGATGCCCCGGAAGAACTCATAGATATCTACGGAAGCACCAGCGGATTTCATTACCAGGAGGGCGAGGTGGGCGGCGTTGTGGTGGCAGGCTTCCCTGTTGAGATGATCAAAAGCCCGGCCAGGGAACTGACCTTGCAGTATCTAAGTCTATATTTACTGGGCATATTTTTCTTTGTGGCCCTGGTCAGTCTCTTTTTTGACAAACTGGTCATGAAAAATCTTAAGATGCTGCCCCGGATCTTTGAAACCCGGTTTTCTGGAGAACGGGAGCTGTCCATCATCAAGGGACTGGGGAGAAAGGACGAAATCGAAGGTCTCATGGAGAGTGTGGATGAACTGGCCGGATGCCTGTCCGAAGCCAGAAACGAGCTTGAAGATTATGCCCAGAATTTGGAAAAAATGGTGGAAGAACGCACCCGTGCCCTGGATGCCAAGGCCACCCGGCACCTGGCAGATATGCGGCTCTTTGTCAGCCTTTTGTCCCGGTTCGCCACCGCCAAAGACAACCGGCAGCTTATCAAGGGGTTGTTGGAGAGTGTCGGTAGCCGATACAACGCAAAGCAGGCGGTTTACTACTGCACGGTGAGTTCAGAAGATTCTTTTGCCTGGAAAGCCTCGGACCGGATCCCTGTGCTCAAGGATGAGATCAAAGATTTATTATGGCAGGACAATGTGCTTTTTACCAATACCCAGCTCTACATTCCGGTCAAGGCCCAGGAGAGCCACTGGGGGATTCTCACCCTGATCTGGGACAAGGCCCCGGCACCCGGGGAGCTGAATACGGATATCCTTTTGGCCCTGGGCCAGCAGATGGCCATTCTCATTGAAAATATTTATGCCTTTTTACACATCCGGTTACAGCACGACATGCTCCAGTTGGTATTTAACGGAATTTCCGATCCCCTGCTGCTCATTGATGAGACCTGCCGCATCATTGTGGCCAACCATGGGGCCAAACGCCTTCTCCCCCAAGAGAACAAAATGGATCAGAGACAAACCCTGCAGCAGTTTTTATGCGCCGGCACGCACAATACCCCCGGAATACTGGACCGGCTTCTCCAAACCCGGCAATCTGTGAAAGATGAAATTCAGACCACCGACAACCGCTATTTTGATGTGGACCTATATCCTTTAGGCGGTCAGGAGGGTTCCACGCGCATGGTTCTCTATGCCCGGGAGATCACCCAGGAAAAAGAGATGCTGGCGCGCATGCAGCAGGCCGAACGCCTTTCTGCCATCGGGAAAATGGCGGCAGGCGTTGCCCATGAGATCAATAACCCGTTAGGGGTAATTCAAATCTATGCCGATCTGGTCAAAGACGCCGTTTCCAATGAAGAAACGGTCCGGGATGTGGAGGTAATCCTTAAACATACCCATACCGCGAAAAAAGTGGTTCAAAACCTTCTGAACCTTTCCAGGCCGCCCCAGACCCTGGCCGGTATCTGCGATCTCAATGCAGTAATCCTTTCGGAAATGGATATGTTTTCAAGCCAGGCAGCAGGCAGAGGGCTTACCATTGAAACAGCCCTGTGCCCGGAACAGGCCCTGGTGGGTTGCGATGCCGCCATCGCAGGCCAGATCCTGACCAACCTCTGGCTCAATGCCATGGATGCCCTCAAAGAGACGGGCAGCAAAATTATGATTGCCACACGAATTGAAACGCCGGGCTGGGTGCGAATGATCATGGCAGATGACGGTTCGGGTATCAGTGATGAGATCCTGCCCGTTATTTTCGATCCGTTTTTCACCACCAAGGAGGTGGGCAAGGGTACAGGCCTTGGCTTATCTGTTATTTACGGATTTATTACCGAGCTCGGGGGCCGGATTAAAGTTGAAAATAAGCCCCTCACCAAATTTTGTTTAGACATTCCCGCTCCCTTGGACACTTCCCCCACGATAGAAACCAATAACCTGCCGTCAGATAAGGATTCATAGATATGACTGCATTTTGCATCCTGGTTGTGGATGATGATGAGGATTTTCTTTCCGGAATTATCCGTCAGCTCAGAAAAAAATTTGACCGTTTTTCCATCAAAGGGGCATCATCGGGGGAGCAGGCACTTACCGTGATCGAAGAGACAGAGGTGGGCGTAATGCTCTCCGACCTTCGCATGCCCGGCATGACCGGCCACGAACTTCTGGAAAAAGCCATTGGGCTCAACCCGTTTTTGTGTGCGGTGATGATCACAGGCTATGCAACGGTGGAGGCGGCGGTTCTTGCATTAAAATCCGGTGCCTGGGATTTTGTGACCAAGCCCCTGGATCAAACCGCCTTATTCCATACCGTGGAAAAAGCGGTGGCTCACTATGAACTGGCCCGGGAGAACAAACGGCTCAAGGCAATGGTGTCCGAACTCTCTCCGAAGCAGGGGCCGGGCTGGGACAGTCCCCGCATGAAACAGCTTGTGGAAAAAATTTCTGCCATCGCCGTGACTGATTATACGGTCCTGATAACAGGAGAATCAGGCGTGGGGAAAGAGTTTATCGCCCGGGAAATTCACCGGCTCTCGGGGCGGGCATCCCAGGCCTGCCACTGCCTCAACTGCCCGGCCATCCCCGAACCCCTTCTGGAAAGCGAGCTGTTCGGCCATGTCAAAGGGGCATTCACCGGGGCGGAACGCAACCGGGAGGGATTCTTTATGGCTGCGGACAAGGGTACCCTGATCATGGATGAGATCGGGGATATTACCCTTCCCATCCAGGCCAAGCTGCTCAAATTCCTCCAGGATAAGGAGGTCAAACCCGTGGGTGCCTCCACCTCCAAAGTCACGGATGTCAGAATCATTGCCCTGACCAACCAGAACCTTGAAAAAAAAATAGCGGGCAACAGTTTCCGCCAGGACCTGTATTACCGGCTGAATGTTCTGTCCCTGAAGGTCCCGCCGTTACGGGAACGCCGGGAAGATATCCCGGTTCTGGCCAGAAAATTCATGAACCGGACCTGCCGTGAGATGAACATTGATCCCATGCAGATCGATCCAGCGGCCCTGGCCTATCTTGCCCGGCAGCCCTGGCCGGGAAATGTGCGGGAACTGTTGAATACCATGCGGCGATTAACGGTGTTCTCCAATGGGAAAACCATTGATCTTAAATTAATTCAGACGGTAAACGATGATCTGGCGGATCCGGCGATAAAATCCCAGGAGGCGGTTAGGGGAATGTGCTATAAAGACGCAAAAAAAGAGGCCATGGATATCTTCTCCCGTGAATATTTAACCTGCCTGTTCAAAGAGACCCGGGGAAATATTTCAGAAGCCTCACGGCGAAGCGGCCTTGAGCGGGCTTCCATTCAAAAAATAATCAAGCGCCTGGATCTGGATATGTCCCGGTTCAGGGAGTAAAAGTCTCCCATTCACTACAACTTAATTTTTTAACAAAAATACAGAACCCCAAGCAATAAGGAGTAACATCTATGGAAATATCAGGTAAAAAAATCGGAAAACTGGCCTTTGAGATCAATCAGGACAGCTACACCTACACCCTGGATGCCCCTGAAAGTGTTGGCGGCGAAGGCAAAGGGCCATCCCCCAAAGGCCTTCTTCTAAGCAGCCTGATCGGATGTACCGGCATTGATGTGGCCATGATCCTGGGTAAAATGCGGGTGGAGGTCCAGGATCTGGAAATCACGGCACAAACCGAACTGACCGACCAACAGCCGTCGGTATTTAAGGAAATCACCCTCTCTTATCACATCACCGGCGATGACAAAGACGCAAAAAAAATCAAACGGGCCGTATCCATGTCCATGGGAACCTACTGCGGGGTCTCTGCCATGCTGGAAAAACACAGCCCCATAACCCCTAAGATCTATCTGAATGGTCAAGAGATTTAGACGATCTGCTCATTTCCATGACAAAAAAATTTTTTAATTTCTTGACTTGATCCGACGGTCCGTAAAATAGTAGTTGGGTACGGGTGTAACAAAATTGCCGGGCAACGGCAAAAAAAGAGAATGAACCAAAGAAAATTACTTAACGAGGCAGTCATGGAAAACAACAAACGGAGGGCCGAAATGAACACGTTGGGAAAACTCATTCTGAAGACCTTATCTGTATCTCTTTTATCCGTATCTTTACTGGCATGTAGTGCCGTACAACACCACAAAACGACCGCAGACCACACCCAAGCACACCCCTTTGCTACATTGCCGGACGGCCTTGCCTTTCCCGAAGGGATTGCCAGAAACCCATCAACCGGCGATATCTATGTGAGTACATTCAGCTTTGCCGGCAACAATACCGTCTTACGCTATGACAAAACCGGAAAACTCTTGGCCCGGATTGATTTTGCCAAAACACCATTGCTTGGATTGGCCTTCAATCCAGCCGATGAAAAGGTTTACATCTGCAATACCGGCGACCTTGTGGGTGACAAATCCAGAATCCAACGCGTTGCCGGTAACTTTTCGGCTGATTCAACGATTGAGGATGTTGCAGCAATTCCTCACATTGGCGCCCCCGGGCCCAGAACCGTAAATAACCCCGATGGCAGTAAAGACACCCTCGACTTTGGCGATAATGCAGCGGCCCCCAATGCCATGGCCTTTAACAAGGCGGGCGAACTGTTTATTTCCGATTCTTTTCAAGGTGCTGTTTTCAAAATTGAAAATGCGGCGAACTGCACGGAACAATGCGCCGTTACAACTGTCATTCACGACAGCTTGCTTGCGACACCGGGATTTCCCCCTTTTGGCGCAAACGGACTGGCGCACTCAACGCCGATGAGTCTAAGCTGTTCATCGCCAATACCGGCGATGACCGTATTTTAAGCCTTGATATGGTCACTGGAGAATTAAGCGTTTTTGCCGAAAGCATCAACGGCGCGGACGGTTTGGCCATGGATGCGCACGGCTACCTGTGGGTCGCAGCCAATCAGGCGGATAAAATTGTAATGCTTGAACCGAGCGAAAAAGTACATGGTAACCTTGGTATGCCCGGACGTGTCAACGAAGATGGCTCCCACAGCGGACTGCTCTTTCCTGCCAGCCTTATTATTGCCGACGAAACAATTTATGTGACAAACCTGGCCTTGTCTTTAACGCCGGCCGAAGGGGATGAAGTTGAAGAAGCGGTAAGCAAATACACGATCAGCACCATTAAAATCCCCACGCACAAATAAACGACAAACACGTTACCAATGCCCGTGCAAACGCCCTCGTCTCATCGCAGACGAGGGCGTTTTTTGCAAATTCAAAGCGATTTAAAATCTTAAAAATACTGTTATAAAACGAGAATATTACTTGACTGCATGCACAACCGATGCAATTGTGGAAAACATGCATCAGTAATTTTGTATTCTAAGCACTTTCAATCATCAATAAAAAAATAAAATGGATTTTAAAATGAATCGACGAAAAGCAATTCAGTACATGGCCGCAACGGCAATGGTAACGGCGATTAGCGCAAATCCTCTTGCAGCTAGTCAGGACGGGAAAGAAGATGTGAAGATCGACGGAGGGTGGCAGTACAAGGAGATGGAATATGAAAAACATGTCCCCGAGGTCAGTGTTGTCCGGGATGGTGACGCTGCCGCCATCACCGTTCAAGTCAAGCACCCCCAGGGAGAATTTCACCACATCAGCACGTTTAAGATCTACAGCGAAAATCGAATTGAGATCACCCGCTGTGACCTGAATCCAACGCAATCTGTTCCAAAGGCGACTTTTAATCTAAACGTCAAACCCGGCACGGCCCTGATCGCCACGACAGACTGCAATATTCATGGTATCTGGATGAAGCCGTTTACGGCATAGTAAAGAAATTTTGCATCCTGGTTTATGGTTTCCGGCCAGACGTTCGGCATATGTGATATACGCCTTGGCATGGCCGGAAACCATGCAATTGAACCTTATCTATTTATCCTTTGCCCAGACGGAAATAATCGGCTGAAACGGACCGAATTTATGCTGTTCCTGGGAAAACGTGTCAGGATACGGCGGATAGGGGCAATCCACAGGCTTCTTGCTCAAGTCGGGATAATCTTTTTCAAGGTTCGCCATCTGGGGACGGGGCATAGAATTGACGTAAGCTGCGACATCGTAAGCATCTTCCATGGATAGCACCGGATGATCCCACTCTGTGCCCAGCGGCATATTGGATTGTAAAAAGGGCGCAAGGGTCAAAAGGCGGTTGGCCCCGGCACCGTTGTTGTAGCTGCCGACATTCCATACAGCGGGTGTAATAAAGGCCCCGGCATCGGCTTCCAAGTTATCGTTTGCGGCAAAACCTGTGCCGGTGCTGCCATGACACGATTGACAGAATGTGCCGTACCTCATGCGCCCTGTTTCCAGATCGGCCTTGCGCTCAGGGGGTGTAAACGGTGAGTTACCCAGCACAGCCGTCTCCTTTGGCGTCCCTTCGGAAAGCCAGTCAAGATACGCAATGATGGCGTTCATTTCCCGGCTCTCCTCGGGCAGTGGCTTTCCATTCATGCTGCGCTGAAAACAGCCGTTAACCCGTTTTTTTAGCCCCTGCACCTGATTCTCTCGGCCGCGATATTTTGGATAGGCCTTGGATACGCCCACCCATGACAACCCATACATTTTAGTTCCTTCTTCCTGATGGCAATTGGTGCACGTCAGATGGTTGCCCACATAGTGCTTGCCGGCATCATCGGTGCTGCGGCCAAGCATGCGAAAGGTATCAGTCGCCAGGGCATAGCCGTATTGCACAAGTTCGCCCTGGGCGTCATCATCGATGGTCGTCATATCCGGCGCAAGTGGCCCGTTGACCGTTTCACCGGTCTTGGGCAAATCTGCCCGGGTTATTGTTTCATCGGCCAGGGTCGTCAAAAAACGAATCAAGCGGTCGTTTTCTTTTTTGGTGAGTTGACGGTTCAATTGAATGTTTCCCATCAGATCCACCGCTTCTGCAATGGTTTCCACCCCGCCGTCATGAAAATAAGGCGGCGTGAGCGTGGTATTTCTAAGCATGGGCACCTTGAAGACATAAAGGTCCTTGTCATTTTTGGTTACATCGTAGCGGCCTTTGTCGTTATAATTGGGATATTCATAAAAAATACCAATTTTCTGGAACATTGCCCCGCCAAGTACCGGACCGCTATGGCACTGGATGCAGCCCACATCCATAAATATATGCATCCCTTCTTTTTCACGCGGTGTCAGGGCATCCGCGTCCCCTGCGATAAACCGATCGATGCGGCCGCGGGAAATAAGTGTTCGTTCAAAGGCGGCAACCGCTTCACTAAAATTGTCGTAAGTCAACGGATCATCCTGGCCGGGAAACGCATTTTCGAATTCGTTCGCGTATCCGGCCGCCTTCAAGCGTTCTATAACCTTTTCCGAACTGGGCATACCCATTTCAACCGGATTGAGCACCGGACCTTTGGCTTGATCGGCCAAATCCGGAGAACGACCGTCCCAAAACTGGGCTATCTGAAATCCGGCATTCAATGTCGTCGGATCGTTCCGGGTACCGTTCTTCCCCAAAGCACCCAAACCGGTCTTACGATTATCGGCCCCGGCACCCATATTATCAATAGGATGACAATCATTACAGGACTGGGTCTTGTTTATGGAGAGTGCTTCTTCAAAATAGAGTTTTTTCCCCAACGCCACCCGTACCGGGGTATCGTTTTCACTGCCGGGCATCTTCCCAGGCAATTCTCCAATAAGGTACCTTGCCTGCATGAGCAGCACACCCTCCGGCGTTCCAGGTTCTGCCGTTAGCACATGTTGCGCGGTCTCAAGAATCGCCGTATTTTTTGATCCGTTGTGCATGGTTTGGCAACCTATCGCCGCCGCCAAAGTGAGGACCACTCCCCCTAACATCAAATAAGCCGGCCTTACCTTTAGCATTTTCATTTTTCAGTCGCTCCTTTCATGGTTAGAAAATTTCAGATCAGAAGGCTGAGATCTCTTCTTAATCAATGGAAATAATGAAAACTATAGTTAAGCGGTTTATAGAAAATTGAAACAACCGTTGAACACGAAATTTTCAGGATGATAGGATATTGGCAGCCTTTTTGTCAAGAAAAGCATGATGGCTAACAAAAGATTAGGAAATGAGTGGGTAATTCATACCATCAATGTGAGTATTACAAAAATAAAGATGGCAAAATATTTTTCCGATGATGTGGCTTGGACATTGAAAGTTTAGAAAAGAATAATCATGAAAAAAGCCAAGATGACAGGCATTTTTTTATCATGTTCAATCTCCTAAATTCCGACAAATAAATTGAGAGACTTGGGTACCTATAGAGAAATTGATGCGTTTTAGACGGGCAGTCATGTCGGACCGCCCAGTGTGATTACATGGACAATAGATATGCCCGATGAATCCAATTGTCGCCTTCTTCTTCGCTAAGGTCCTCGAGACTATCGCGCTGCAGGCAGATGAATTCCATGGAATATTGTTTTATGTACGCGTCAGCATCGAGATTTTTTTCTTTGCTGAGTTTATTGAAAATCATAACTTGAATACGGTTTAACTTCATAATTTTTTTACTTTATATATCAAGGCTTATTGACGTGATTCTTGAAAGCGCTTGGCTTTGGCAATCAAAGCGGGTGCCCAACCGGTGGAACCAAGGGCATGGATGTGGGTGTAGGTGCCAAAGGTATTGTCTTTGAAAAATCCGTCTCTTTTTTCAAGAATCCCCTTACCCCGGACCATTCTAAATGCCATGTCAGTATCATCATAATCAATGGACAGCACTTTAGAGTAGCGGAATTCGTGGCCGCGCAGCACATCGCCTAAAGCGTAAAACGGATTGTCATTGACGACTTCAACTTCAGTGTATCCATGGCCCTGGGGGAGTTTGGACAGGCCAAAGCGTAGTGGCAAAATACCGGTCATGGGGTAAACGTTGTCATCAAGACAAATACTTTCCCCAAGAAAAATCAAGCCGCCGCATTCGGCGTAAATGGGCAGCCCCCCGCGGGACAACGCCTTTAAATTATCCCTGAATTCCTGATTGGCAGACAACTGTGTTGCATGGGTTTCAGGAAAACCTCCGCCCATGTAAATGGCATCAACTTCGGGGATGTCAGACTGGGACAAAGGACTGATAAATTCGATCCTGGCCCCTAGCTTTTCCAAGGCTTCAATATTATCCGGATAGTAGAACTGGAATGCCGAATCACGAACAACACCAATGGTAACACCGTCGTTATCCATTGCCGGATGAGAATTGTCTGCCGTATTTACTTGCGGAACAGTATTTCGAGCGAAACCTGCATCAATAATCGGCGAGCCCTGCCCCTTCTTGAACGAGGTGACAACCTGGAACAACCGATCAAGATCAATATTGTCCAAGGCCACCTGCCTGGCCCGGGTCAAAGAGAGATCACTTTCTCCGTGTTCCTCGGACGTGACAAGTCCCATATGACGTTCCGGGAAATCTTCCTGCTTTAGCTTTGGTACGGCACCAAGCACCGGAATATTGCAGAACCGTTCAATGTTGGCCCGAACTTTTCCCTCGTGGCGTTTTCCTGCCAGGCGGTTGAGAATAACACCGCAGATATTAATATCAGGGTCAAACTGCATACAGCCCATGAGCACCGCCGCCATGGTCCGGGTGGATTTCGTGCAGTCCAGTACCAGAACAACCGGCAGATCCAGCAGTTTGGCAAGTTCACTTGTGGATGTGGTTCCCTCAAGGTCAATGCCGTCAAAAAGGCCACGGTTGCCTTCAACTAAGGAAACATCACAGGATTTGGAATGGATATGATAGGAGTTTTGAACGACGGACTGGGCGCACAGGTAAGTATCAAGATTATAGCAGGGGCGACCGGCTGCCCGTGATAGCCAGCCGGCGTCAATATAGTCAGGACCCTTTTTAAAGGGGGCCACTGTTATATTCTGGGCTCTCCATGCGGCAGTTATCCCGAGGGATATTATTGTCTTGCCTGAACCACCCCTGAGTCCGGCAATGACAACTCCAGGGACTTTTTCCCAACTAACAGTCATGAATTAAGCGCAACAAATTTCTATGCTTCGCCCTCGGAGGCATGCTGGATACCGGCACCCTTCAGACCGTACATAGTGGTGGATCCGGAAGACCAGAATTCGAGGACTTCGGTTTCTACCATTTTATTAATAACTTTTTTAATTTCCCGGGGTTTATCATCGGGGAAAAGAGCATAAAAATCTTTAATATAAAATTTGGTCTTTGATTTAGACTTTTTTGTAAGCCAGTCAACAACAACTTTCTTGGCTGCTTCTGCATCCTGTAAAAGTTCGCTTGCCATGTTAGACTCCTTTCGGTTGAAAGGGATGAACCGGAGAACAAATTGCACTCCGGTCCATCCAATATTAAATAATGTTCAAATCTCTAATTTTAAATTAGAATTTGAACTGAGTGGACTGACGCCAACTCATGTAAGCCTGCTGACGGAAATCGTCAATCAGGTGGTGGGTGAAGTCAAGTTCACAAGCTTCAAAGAATTTTTCCCATCCAATTCTCTCGGCCCAGTCACCCAGACGTTCGTATTTGTTGGCGCCGTTTGAGTAGGCGTTAACAATCTTTTTGATGGCGTCGGTCATGGACGGCCAGCGGGGCATTTCGTTGGGCAGGAAGGCCACAACAACCTTGGAGAATTTCGGATCGGAGATACGGTTGGACACTTTACCACCAGCCATAAGAACAATACCGTCACCTTCGGTGTCAGCAAGCGGCATGGAGGGGCACATGGTGTAGCAGTTACCGCAGTACATGCAGCGTTCGTTTTTAACCTCAACTGATTTTACTTCAGTACCGTTCGCCAGAACCTTTTTTGCAGGTTTGATAGCTGCGGTGGGGCAGGCGGAAACAGCCAAGGGGATTTCGCAAACCTTGTCCAGGTATTCATGGTCAAGCATTGGCGGTTTTCTGTGGTAACCGAGGATGGCGATATCAGAGCAGTGAACCGCACCACACATGTTCAGGCAGCAAGCCATGGAAACACGAAGCTGAGCGGGCATTCTCATCTGTTGGAAATCGTCAAACAGAGCGTCCATGGTAACCTTTACGGTACCGGAAGCATCAGTAGCAGGGGTATGGCAGTGAATCCAGCCCTGGGTATGAACGATGTTGGTTACGCCGGCACCGGTGCCGCCGATGGGGAACTTAAAGGAACCGCCGGGGAACTTTCTGGAGGCCAGATCGTTTTTCAGGGGCTCTACTTTGTCCTTGGAGTCAACCATGAATTCAACGTTGTTACGGGTGGTAAAACGAACATATCCGTCACAATGTTTGTCGGCAATCTCACAAATTTCATTGATGTGAGTTGTGGACATCAGACGAGCGCCGCCAACTCTTACGGTATATACTTCATCTCCGGAATCGGCAACGTGAACCAGTACGCCGGGTTCCAGGATTTCATGATGAGACCATTTACCTTTGTTCTTTGCGATAACAGGAGGATAGAAGTCGTTAAAGTCTCTGGGACCGATGTCGGTGATTCTATTTTCCATCGGTTTCTCGGGATTATACCCTGTAGAAATAAATGCCATTATATATCTCCCTTATTTATCTTAAGTGATGTTTTCTGTATTCGTCAACGTCACGTTCCCAGCCGCCCTCTACTTCGTCCTCTTTCCAGAAAATGTAGGGGTTGGTTCTCGGGTAGGCAACATGCTGGGGCATTGCTTCAATGCCGGTGACTTCCAGAAGTTTCTGGAAACCCTGACGCATAATCAGCTCGCCAAGACGTTCACGGTTTTTGCCTTCTTCCATCCACCAATCCCATACGTTTTCAATGATTTCGGTAATTTCTTCGTAATCATTTTCTGGATTGACTTCAACAAAGGGAACCAGCAGAGAACCCATCTGGGCACCATCAAGAATCGGAGCCTTGGCACCGCAGAGAATGGAGAGGCCAGTCTCTTTACCAATTTTCAG
Organism: uncultured Desulfobacter sp.; assembly: GCF_963666145.1. Taxonomy (NCBI): domain Bacteria; kingdom Pseudomonadati; phylum Thermodesulfobacteriota; class Desulfobacteria; order Desulfobacterales; family Desulfobacteraceae; genus Desulfobacter; species uncultured Desulfobacter sp. The sequence continues at coordinate 1,754,406 of NZ_OY762614.1, forward strand.
GGCTTTGGGCATAACACAGATACAGTGCATGCAGCGGGTGCAGTTGGCATTGTCAATGGTCAATTTTTTGTTTTCAAACTTCATGCAGCCTGTGGGGCAAATGTCGATAACTTCTTTCTGGATGTCAAATGGCCCCCAGTCTTTGCCTTTGTGGGCACCGGCATTTGCAGGGTATGCAGCATCATTTTCAACATATTTATTAACAGCATCCTGGTCAATGCGGATGTCGTCTTTCCAGGTACCGATAAAGGACATGTCGGAACGTGCGATGGAAGCAACACAGCAGTTGGGGCAGCCGTCAAGTTTGAATTTGAACTTGTAGGGGAATGCCGGACGATGCAGCTCATCCTGATATTCGTTGGTCAGGAAATGGCAAAGTGCGCTGGTGTCGTAGCAGGCATATTCGCATCTGGACTGACCAAGGCAGTCAGCAGGGGTTCTCAGGTTGGAGCCGGAACCACCCAAATCCTGGTTCATGTCGTGGGTCAGTGTCCAGAACACTTCTTCCAACTGGGGAGTGGTGGTACCCAAAAGGATGATGTCGCCGGTGGCGCCGTGCATGTTGGTAACTCCGGAACCTCTGAAGTCCCACAGTGCGGTCAGCTCTTTCAGGTAGCTAGTTGTGTAGTATTTGCCGGCAGGCTGGTTAACACGCATGGTGTGGAAATGTTCTACACCAGGGAACAGTTTGGGCTGATCGCAGTAACGACCGATAACGCCGCCGCCGTAACCGAATACGCCAACGATGCCGCCGTGTTTCCAATGGGTACGTCCATGTTTGTAAGAGAGTTCCAAAACACCAAGAAGATCGTCTACACAATCCTGGGGGATCTGAAATTCAACGCCTTTTTCGTTTTTGGCTCTGACTTCTGCCTGCTGTTTCAGGTCAGAAACAAAGCTAGGCCACGGGCCGGATTCCAGCTCGTCCAGGAAAGGAGTTTCATGCTTAGCCATTTACTTACCTCCGTTAAAAGTTGATTTACATGCAACAATGAAAAGGTTTTTCCAAACTTTCCATTAATATTCTTTTTCCTATCATTTCAAAGCGTTAGGTTGAAATAAACGCCCTAAATTTAGATACTATAAGCAAAAATAACATAGCTGATATAGAATTTATAACTCAGCATGTCAATAAAAAACCTGTCATCGCAGGTGTGATTATGCCTGCCGGTGTGCGGCAAGTTCTTCAAGCAGTGCCGGGTTGACCTCAAAACCCAAATCCACGGCGAGATCACAATGCTCAATCGCCCGTTTATAATCTTTAAGTTCAAGATAGGCCACGGCCAGGTTGTTATGGGCAATTGGGAATTTGGGTTCTATGGCCACAGCCTCGAGATTTGCCTTGACCCCCTCTTCGACCAGCCCTTTCATGAAATAGGCAGTGCCCAAGGTCGTGAACGCCTGAATGAAATTCTTATTGTGTATAATCGCCTTTTTTAAATTTTTAATGGCTTTGTCTACTTTTTCCTCATCGTCTTTCTCATTCTTACCGTCCACCAGCTGCAGCAGAACAAAGGCCATATTTGCATAGCCTTCTGCAAAACCGGCCCGGGCCTTGGTGGCGCGCTGGTTGTAACGAAAGCAGCCTTCAAGATCGCCGCGCTGAAGGCAAATGCCCCCAAGCTGCACATAGGCCTCCGCCAGGGTGGGACTTGCGTCAATGGCATCATGTAGTACGTTTTCCGCTTCGGCGAACTCCTGTTTTCCAAGCAGGGCCACCGCAAGATTATAGTGGGTGGTGCCGCACTCAGGGTTATGAACCAACGCCTGCCTAAGTTTGGCGATCTGCTCGTCTGCATTTTTAGGCAATTGTCTATTGTTTTGGGGGTCGGCCATTTATATCTCCTTTGGCTCTTTTATTACTTTATCATTGTGTTTAAACAAAATTTTTATATAATAAATTTTTTTATTCGGGTGTCAAGATCTTTCGGGGAAACCTAAAATACGTTCGACCTTCAAAGAATTGACACAACGTTTTGGCTAAACGTTTTATCCGCGCATACCGCGCAATTAACCATCAGGAGTTTGTAAGCTATGGAACAAGGATGCTACACAGCACTTATCACCCCGTTCACCCCGGCTGGAGATCTGGACCGGGACGGCCTGTCCGGGCTCATTGATTTTCAGATTGAAAACCGGATTACCGGAATTCTTGCCACCGGTACCACTGGTGAAAGCCCGACATTTAAATGGGAAGAACATAATCTGGTTATTGATCTGACTGCTAAACAGGCTAAGGGTAAATGCAAGTGCATCGCCGGCACCGGTTCAAACAATACTGCTGAAGCCCTGACCGGCACTTCCCATGCTGCTGAACAGGGCGTGGACGGTGTGCTTCTTGTGGACCCTTATTACAACGGTCCCTCCTCCCTCGAGATCCGGCGGGAATATTATGAGGTGGTGGCAAAGCAAAATCCGGACCTGGAAATTATCCCTTATATTATACCCGGCCGCACCGGCGCCCAGATGCTGCCCCAGGACCTTGCCATACTTGCGGACACATGTGCCAATGTAAAAAGCGTCAAGGAAGCCACCGGAAATATGAACAACATGAAGCTGACCCGAAAACTTTGCGGAGAAAAGTTTAATATCTTTTCCGGTGACGATGCCCTGGTCTGCCAAGTCATGTCAGACGACCAGATTGGCGCCTGCGGTGCTATTTCAGTAATGTCCAATATTGCACCCGCAGCCATGACCCAAATGGTCGAACTGATGAATCAGGGTAAAACCCAGGAGGCCCTTGCCCTTCAGAGCGCATTGTCTCCGTTGCTGGAACTTGTGGTGATCACCACTGAAGAGGAAAGCAAGTATGGACCGGTCAAATGCCGGGCCAGAAATCCGCTGCCAGTGAAAACCATGATGCAGATCCTTGGCATGCCGTGCGGCCCTTGCCGCCCCCCTTTGGGAAAAATGACTAAAAAAGGATTTGATATAGCCCTTGCTGCGTTGAAAACAGTGCAGGCAAACAATCCTGAAATTTTTGCGCCGGCGGCCGATTTCTTTGATCTGGATATTGAAGCCCGCTTAAATGATTCGGCGGCCCATAACGCATTGTGGTATGAATATTAAATCAAACAACCGTACATAGCATCAAACAAACAGGGGTCCGGCAGATATCTTATCTGCCGGACCCCTGTTTAATTTATAGAAACAATCCCTGAATTAAGCGGAACTACTCTTCTGAGGCTGTTGTGTCGTCGCTTTTGCCTTTGGGGGCAAACATATCTTCTCCGGCTTGGAAAAAGGTGACTTTGAGCCATTCAAATCCGAATTGAAGCAATTTCACATCATTGTCTTTAATCTCGGCCACCCGCTCTTGGGGGATATTGTACCGGGTAAGAAAAGAGGACTCAAACACGAAACGTTTAAATTTATCAATATTATAACATACCGTAAAAAACATCTGCTTGGCCTGTTCGGACAGCTGCATGCTGGCCGGCAAAGATTTTTTACGAACCATGAGGTCCAGCCAGCCTTCATTCACTTCATCGCGCAAATCAACACCCTGGTCTTCACGCCAGTCTCCGACGGTCCACTCTTCGGGTTCATCAAAACCCTTACAATGGGGTTCCTTGATCATGAAAAAGAACTCATCTTTATCCTCATCCGCCTGCTCTCCGGAATAACTCAAAGATCCAACACCCAGGGGATAGTAGCGGCATGTGGTCGGTCGGTCTTCATAAACCATGCACCCCTCTTTGTCCTGGACAAATGGACAGGACCTGCGGTCATCATCAAGGAGCTTGAGAGTCACCACAGGCATATCCGCTTTTTCAAGAAGCTGCGGGGTGGTAAATATGGACAAAAATTTTTCCGAATCCAACTCCAGCTTTTTGCGCATGGTTAAAATATCGTAGGGGGTGAGCATAATATCAATGCCCCTGCAGCACTCGGTAAAACAGGAAACACCTTTATGGCATTTAAATTTAAACCGACTTTTCAGGCTAAGCTGCTCCGGTGGGATTTCCGCCCGACCCAGTGCTTCATCTATCTTATTATCAGCGTTCATGAACTATTTCCTCATCAATTAGTAACAAGCAATATAAAGGCCGATACCATACTGGAAATAGGCAATGATGTCAAACGGATAGCCTGGGCACCAGAGAAAGTATCCGCAACCCCCCGGGCAAATTGTTTATTTTGGGTTTGACACAACGCCCCTTGCTAATCTAAAAAACAAAGTGGATTGAACATAAAAAACTTCGATTGAATAAACGTTCAACCATCAGAGCCTTTTTAAAAATAGACAAATCGGCTGCAATCACATGATATCTCGCTTCGATACCCTATATTTAAAACCGGCTTTTAACAAACTATTCGGGCCTGCACTGACGGCCCCTGTCCAGAACATCAGGGATTTTTATAGTATCTAGCATTCAAGGAGTCATTATGAAAGTAAAAAAAGCGGTATTTCCGGTGGCAGGTCTTGGGACCCGGTTTATCCCGGCGACCAAGGCCATGGCCAAGGAAATGCTGACCGTAGTGGATAAACCTATTATCCAGTATGCTGTTGAAGAGGCATTTGACGCCGGCATTGAACAGATCATCTTTGTCACGGGCCGGGGGAAAAAGGCACTGGAAGACCACTTTGACCGCAGCTATGAATTGGAAACCATGCTCAAAACCAAGGGGAAAACGGATCTGCTTCGCCAGGTCAACGAACTGGTTCCCCGCACCGGAACGATTGTCTATACCCGCCAGCATGACCCCCTGGGACTTGGCCATGCCATCTGGTGCGCCAGGGACATTGTAGGGGACGAACCCTTTGCAGTTCTCCTGGCCGACGACATGATCCAGACCCCTGATAAACCGGTGCTTTCGGAAATGGTGGAAAAGTTTGAGCGGTTCAGGGCGTCCATTGCCGCCGTCATGGAAGTGGAAAAGGATCAGACCGATAAATACGGCATTCTGGACGCATCCCCCATAGAAGAGGACATGGTAAAAATCAATGACATGGTGGAAAAACCTGACCCCGAAGAGGCGCCTTCCAACCTGGCCATTGTGGGCCGGTACATCCTGACCCCGAAAATCTGGGAATATCTTGGAAAAAAAGAGACCGGTGCCGGCGGTGAAATCCAGCTCACGGATGCCATGAAGGCGCTTTTAACCGAACAGCCGATCTTTGGATATAAATTCAAAGGCACCCGGTTTGACTGCGGAGACAAGGTCGGTTTTCAAATGGCCAATCTTTCCTATGCCCTTGAACGCCCGGAAATGCGGCCCCAACTGCTTGAATTCATAAAATCAATCAAGCCTTGATTAAATATTTCTGAACGAAAACTCGTGTTTGGACTACAAGGTGCCCAGATGCAAGGCGCAGAAAAATTTGTAACCAGAGCAACCTCATGGTTGTGAGGCCCGATCGTATAATTTGGCAAATTTTTCTGCAACGCCGCAGGTGGATAATTTTTAGTCCAAACACTAACTGCTTTTATAACGTGAGTACAGCGACATCACCCGCTGTACATACGTCCGGGTCTCTTCATAGGGCGGAATGTTATTGTATTTATCCACCGCCGAGGGACCGGCGTTATATGCAGCCAGGGCCAGGGAAAGTTTCTCATCATACCGGGTCAGCATCCGTTTGAGATACCGGGTGCCGCCCATGATATTCTGGGAGGGATCAAAGGGGTTTGAGATCTCTAGGGCGACATCGTTTTTGGGCATAATCTGCATGAGCCCCCGCGCGCCTTTCCTGGAAACGGCATTGGGATCAAAACCGGACTCCGCATGGATCACAGCTTTAATCAATGCCCGGTCCACCCCAAATGTCCCGGCAGCCTTAAGAATAATATTGTCGTACACATCAGGTCCGGCCTTAAAACCTTTTGATTGGGCGTTTTTTGACTGGGCCGGTCCCCGCCGGTACATCTTTTCCTTAAGGTAAAGGGTGTATCCCTGGTCGGTGGGGGTATTAGTAAAATGCACCACCCCCTCGGCATCAATATACTTGTATATATCCGCCGGGGCTGTGCAGGGAAAGATCAGACCCTGGCAGCCAGACAATACCAATGCCGCCCAAAGACGGAAAAGATGTACAGCCCTATTTTCTCTTTTTATCCTTTTCAACCCGATCCCTGTACGCTTTTAATGCAAGTTTTTCCGGGAATTTAGGGTTCGCCACGTATTTGCCGCTGTTTTCGAGAAAGGTATTGACCAGATTTTCCAGAACGTCATCCTTGTCATGGGCCATGATCATATTACGTTCCAGCCGGTATCGATATTCAATGGGAGACCCCAATGTATTTAAAATATCATCAAATTCACGATCAGACAACGTCTTGTCTTTGAACAGTGATGTTTCCACCGGGATCTTCATTATTGCGGTCATGATGACTACCCAGGCATCCTCCCCGATTTTTCTTGAATCGTCAAAAATTTCAAGACAGTGGCCGTGATCGAAATCCAATTTTTTATAAGGTGTTCTTTCCATATTACATTTATATTTTGTGCATTGGTGTTAATGTTTTCAAGCAGAGTCTAAAACAATTCCAATTGAATCTCTTTGGGGGGTTGCTTTTTAACCTGCTGTTTTCCCTTTTCATACCGGGCCAGTTCCTTTTCAATATCATCAATGAAACAGGACCGGGTTCTTTGCTGCTCCCGGCCGAATATGCGTCTTTTTCGTGCATATGTCAAATAGAGCATCTCCTTTGCCCGGGTCATGGCCACATAAAAAAGGCGGCGCTCCTCATCCGGGTCGTCCACGGTTTTCCCGTCCCGGGCAAAGGGGATCGTGCAATTTTCGCATCCGGCAAGAAAAACCACCGGGAACTCAAGCCCCTTGGCCGCATGCATGGTCATCAAAGAGACCTTTTCAACAGTTTTGTCCAGAAAATCGGGGTCCTGGTCCAGCCTTAATGCATCCATAAGCCCTCCGGGCGCGGGATAGCGGTCTGCCAGTGTGCTGAGCCGCCGCCATGCCGCCCCAAGTTTTTCATCGGTTTGGGCCATGGCCTTGATGTCCAGCCAGTCTCCCAGGGTATCCAGCAGAGTTGAAGTCTCAATGGGAACGCAAAGGGCATCAATTTTGGCCTTAAATTGAGCAAACTGTTCCCGTTCGGCCTCACTGCTGCGACCAAGAAAAATTCTCACCAGGGCAAGCAGCTCTTTAATGCCTTCCATGTCGATCCACTGTTCCCGGTCTGCGGTCTGAAACGGGATGCCGACCTTGTCAAAGGCCTGGGCAAATGCCTGGGCCTGCTGCCGGGTGCGGTAGAGCACGGCAAAATCGGAAAAAGAATATTCCCGGTCTGCCCCGGAATCGGACCCCGACCCCTTGTCCATGGAGAGAAACGAAAGCCCCCCCACCCCTTTTTCAATGATCTTTCCCACGGCAACGGCTTCTGCGCTTTCACCGGCCGTTTCATGGATACAAATTTTTTGGGTGCCGTCCAGGGTTGTATAAATTTTACGATGTTCATTATCCTCATCGCTGCCGGTGCAGATGACCTGGAAAGAGGCATCCAGGATAGTCTGGGTGGACCGGTAATTTCGGCGCAGGGCAATCTGTTCGCAGCCGGGGAAATCGCGTTCAAATCTGTTGAAGAACCGGCTGTCCGACCCCCTGAAGCCGTAAATGGACTGATCCGGATCACCAATGACGAAAATATGACTGTGTTGTGCCAGAAGCTTGACCAACTGGTATTGGCCCAGGTTCAGATCCTGATACTCATCCACAAAAATGAATTGATACTGTTGGCGCACCTGTTCACGCAGAGCCTCATCCTTAAAAAACAGCCTGAAACACATGAAAATCAAATCTTCGAAATCAGCCAGACCGCGGTCACCGAGCATTTGGTCATATACCTTGTACACTTCCGGCCAGATCGGATCAAACGTTTCCGCCGTCTCCGCCGGATTTTCATCTCCGGGGCACTTTAATTGCTGCTTTTGACGGCTGATCCAACCATCAAGTTTTGACACGGTTCGTTTGGGCACCTTTTTATCGCCGGTTACGGCTTTAAAGGCCATTCCCAGCACCTCCAACCGCAGCTCATCTTCCATCAGACCGCGTTGAAAATCAGCATAACGCTTGAGCATATTCAGACAGAATCCGTGAAAAGTGGCGGCCGTCACAAGGTGGCCGCCCTTGGGGATAAAGGATTCAATCCGATCGCCAAGCTCCCCGGCCGCTTTATTTGTGAAGGTTAAGGCCAGAATGTTCTCAGGGTCGGTTTTGTTCTCCTTGAGCAGCCAGGCTATTCGGGCCGTAAGGGTCCGGGTTTTGCCCGTACCCGGCCCGGCCTGGATCACCACGGCCTTTGATTGGGATTTAACCGCCCGCTCCTGCTCCGGGTTCAACCCATCCAGGATATGCTTAGGGATGACGGCAACCGGTGCATCTTTCTTTTGGGACAAAGGCAATACAGCATCTTTTTTAGAAAGCGTTTCAGAGGTACGAGACACACCGGCAGTTTTTTTCGTTCGTTTACGGGGAACAGCATCTGAAAACAGGCTTTTTTCTCCCTGGATATCCTCTTTTTCCTCCCGGGTAAAAAGCTTGACCGTTCCGTACTCGCCGTCGAACCCTGGGTCAATGTGAATATCCCCGTCCCGCATCTTTTGTATGGCCTGGGACAGCAACGGCACACCCGCACCATCAATGATGTCAAGCGAAAGCTGTGTGAGTATTTCTAATTCCGGCCCCAAGGCCTTAATGGCCTTATCATAATGGATATTCACCTTTTTGGTATTGGGTCCCACACCGAAAATCTGGGATAAAATATCCGCCAGGGGCACCACATAGGAATGGGGATGCCGGTTGTCAGGTTTAAATCCTTCCGGCCTGTCAGCCAGTTCCCTTACCCGGTAAAGTACTCCCAGGGTTAGGGGTTTCCCGCATTCGGGACAAATCCCGCCCACCGCTGCCGTCTCATCGGGATTGAGACACACCCCGCATTTGCGATGGCCGTCATAGTGATATTTGCCCTGGTGGGGATACATATCCAGGGTGCCTTTATAGGCGTTGAGATCATGGGTCTCCAGGGCACCGCGCACCGCATCAAAGGAGAGATCCGTATCAAACACAGAGGCGTTGCGGCCTAAAAATTTCGGAGAATGGGCATCGGAGTTGGATATCAGGCGCACCCGGTCCAGATCTTTCACCCGCCAGTTCATGGGCGGGTCCGAAGAGAGCCCGGTCTCACAGGCAAATATATGGGAACTTAAATCACCAAAACATTCCTCAATGGTATCAAATCCGGATTTGGACCCGAACATGGAAAACCACGGTGTCCAGATGTGGGCCGGAACAAAAAAACCCCGATCAGATGTTTCGAGCATAATCTCCAGCAGATCCCTGGCATCCAGACCCAGAATGGGCCGGCCGTCGGAATTGATGTTGCCGATGGCATCCAGCCGGGCATTGAACTTTTTTGCCGTATCCAGATCCGGCAGGTAGATCAGGTTATGGTTTTTGCGAACCCGATTATCCTTTTTATAAATATTAGAAATCTCACACTGAAGAATAAAACGCACGGGCCCCTTGCATGAAGCGGGCACATCGGCATCAATCTGTTCTGCGATCTCTTTTTTTAACGCAAACAGCCCGGGTTCGGCGGGCTCAAGTTTTGTCTCTATCTCCTGAATCCAGGCAGGATGGGTAAAGTCCCCGGTGCCCACCAGGGTAATGCCCTTGATCCGGGCACTGTGGTAAACGTGCTCCAGGTCCAGATTTTTGGCCGTGGCCCGGGAATATTTTGAATGGATGTGCAGGTCTGCTATATATTTCATGAAACTTACCCGTAGAAAGTTGATTTATTGTCAGGCCATTATGTACATGATTTACCCATATTTTAAAACCTGAATTCTGATTGACAGTAAACACCATCAATGGCATTAAAAGTATGGGTGAAGAATCAGAACATCGATCATTGGGTTTACATACCAGATCAAAAAAATGTCATCGTAAACGACAGCCCAGCACCAGCGAAAATCATAGGTTTGTGCAACCCGCACCATCATAAAAAGACAATCTGTTCCGGATTCATACCATCATTTAAACAAAATAAGCATAACAGGTGATTAGCTCAGCAGCAGGTAAGAAATTTTTCACTAACAACAAAAAGGAGAAAAAATGAAAAGAAGACTTTTAACTATGGTCATCATGCCTTGCTTTCTTTTTTGCGTGACAGCATGCGGCAGTTACTACAAGGTCAAAGACCTGAACACCGAGAAAATCTATTACACCAAACAAATTGATCAGGAAAAAAGCGGGGCGGTCAAATTTGAAGATCCCAGGTCCAAAAGCATTTTAACAATTCAAAATTCAGAAGTCACTGAAATAAACAAAGACGAATTTAAAGCCAACACCGCCCAAAAAAAGTAGTCGTTTTTTCGATCGGTATCACCCATGCGGTTGCCGTGCGGCTGGTACCGATCTTCTGCTCTGCACTGTTACCTACATAGTGTCTGCACGAAAACCCGTGATTGGACGAAAAGTCACTACATAATTTCTCCTTAATTTAAGCTCTGGATTCTGATAAGTATCAGACGACGATACAGGCAACCCACCCAAGTCAACTGGAGGCCAATTATGGACGATACAACAAAAGAACGAATCAAGGCCTGGACGCCTTTGGGACGCCCGACCTTAAGTATTGCAGACACAGAACATCTTGAACAAAAAACATTTGAAACATTTGCCCGCCGCTGGCAGGCGGTCTCGAATTCCATTTCCTGGACCAACAGCAGTCGACCCGCCGACCTGCCCGGTTTTTTTCTAAAAAAAAATATTCTGTATTCCGCTCTACCCCTGGAACGAGAACTGGCGCCTTTTTTAAACGGCCTGGCCGCACTTGACCAGCCAAAATTAAGTGACGGCACCCGTAACACCTTAAACAATATTGAAGTGCCCTGCCGGCTTACATTGTATATTGCCCTGCAATGCCCCCATTGCCCGGGGATGGTTGAGCGTCTCATCCCCCTTGCCGCTGCCTGTGAAAACATTCATCTTCACATCATTGACGGTTCCCTGTTTCCTGAAAAAGCCCATCAAGACAAGGTCATGTCCGCCCCCTGCCTGATTCTAAATGACGATGCCCGATGGACCGGGGCTGTGGCAGAAGAAGAAATCCTGGACATGATTGTCAATAAAGAGAGCATGGATCTGGATACAAAGGCCTTAAAAACCATATTGGAGGATGGCCGGGCAGAGTGGATCACCGAACGGATGCAATCGTCCGGCCAATTGTTCAAAGGATTTGCCGGACTTCTTTTTCACGACACCTGGTCTGTGCGTTTGGGTGCCATGGTGGTGGTGGAAGCCCTTGCCGAAACGGCGCCGGCCCTGTGCGCAGAGCTCGAAAGAATTTTAATTGGGGCATTCAGTACCCAAAACGTCCCGGTCCAAGGCGACATTTTATACGCCCTGGGAGAGATTGGGACCCGGGATACCCGGGACTGGATCATGAACCGCCAGGCGGCCCTGGCCCACGAAGATCTCAAGGATGCGGCCCAGGATGCAATACAATCCATTGAAGACCGCTTCAATCTTTAAAAAAATCAAGCCAGGGAAAGGTCCATGAAAATTGCCGTCACGACCCTTGGGAAAGACCTTGACGCCCAGGTGAGCGACAAACCGGGTACAGCGTCCCACCTGCTTGTAATGGACATCTTGTCCAAAGAGCTGCAATGGTTTGAGGGATCAGGGAAATCCGGCCCGGGCGCTGGCCTGCAGTTCATCACCATGGCCGTTGACGAACGATGCGATGTTTTTATAACAGGCTGGTTAAGCCCGGTCAGTGAACGGCAGCTTGCGGCACGGGGTATCACAGTGGTCACGGGAAGGACCGGAAAGACAGCCCAGGTACTTGAACAATTTGAAAGGACCCATGCCACAAATTCGGCAGCAGTCCCGAAGGGACCCTCGAACACCTCATGTTTGCCAACACCCCAGGCCTTGGGCAATGCCTGCCGCCACGCCCTCACCCAGATCGGCAGCATGCTTCCAGTCATCGTGGGCATTGTCTTTTTAACAGGCCTGCTGACCGCGTTTATTCCCCGGCACATCCTGTCGGATTTTTTTGCAGGCGGCACGTTGCAGGGGATTTTCAAAGGGGCATTGGCCGGAACGCTTTTTACCGGGAATCCTGCCAACAGCTATATCATTGGCAAACAACTCCTTGAACAGGGGGTCGGCATCGGTGCGGTCACCGCCCTGATATGCGCCTGGGTGACAGTCGGGGTGGTTCAACTGCCCGCAGAAAGCGCCGCCCTTGGCAAACGTTTCGCTGTTGTCCGAAATTTTTTATGCTTCATTTTATCCATGGGCATCGCACTGGTCATGGTCGGGGCTGCAACCTTTCTTTAGGATATTGCATGGAAGGATCAATCAAGCCAATCAAAAAAAGGGTTGAATTTTTAGGCTCGTTCAAAGGAATATTTCTCCTTTTGGTTGCGGTCCTCTATATTGCCTTCTGGTGGACAGCCCCTGAAACAACAGCCGTGGCCGTTCACATCAGCCTTAATTTTTTCAGTCTTCTGCTTCTGCCATTTTTCCTGGTGTTCTGTTTTATGGTCGTTTTTAATCTCTTCGTAACCCCGCTACAGCTTGAAAAAACGGCACAAAACGGTTCCGGGATAAAGCAAACCTGTTTTGCCGCGATAGCCGGTATCTTATCAACCGGTCCGATATTTGCCTGGTATCCGCTTCTCAAAGAACTGCGGGACCGGGGTGCCGCGCCCTCTCTGATGGCCGTATTTCTGGTCAACCGCGCGGTCAAACCCGCGCTTCTGCCCATGCTGGTATCCCTGTTCGGCTGGCCCTTTGTGCTGCTTTTCACCCTTTTAACCGTGGCTGCATCCTTCTGTGTCGGTTTTTGTATGAACCGCCTGATTCCTTAAAAAACAAATATCGGCACATCTGATTTCAGGCCATCTCAACACGATTTTTCCCATTTTCCTTGGCACGATAAAGGGCCGCATCAATCCGCACGAAAAAATCTCTAATGGACTCGGATTTTTTGCACTGGGCTACGCCGAGAGAGGCTGTCATTGTCCCGATTTCAGGAAAATCATAAGATTGAATATAACTATGTAATTTTGCAGCTGTCTCTTTTGCACCCTGAATATCGGTATTGGTACAAACAATTAAAAACTCCTCTCCCCCCCATCGGCCGACGGTATCCATTTGCCGCACATTGTTTTTTAAAATCAAAGAGACCGATTTTAAGACCTCATCGCCGACGGCATGGCCAAAACAATCATTCACCTGTTTAAAATCATCCAAATCCATTAAAACCAGGCTATAGGGGATGTTATACCGCTGCAGACCATAGGCTGCGGCCTCAAGTTCCTCATTTAATTTTTTTCGATTGGCGCACTGGGTCAGGGCATCCGTATTGGCCATGGCCATAAGCCTTTGATTCAACTGATTTAAAAGGTAATATCGATAAATAATGAACGCGCCGACACCGGAAAAGAGAACGGCCAAAAGGACTGCAATTTTCCAGATAAATGCATAGTCGACCCGTTTTTCGCCCATTTTAATCCACTTATTATAGATCAAATTATGTTGCTGACTGCTGATATTTGCAAAGACTTTATTGAATATCTCTACCGCATCCTTATTTTCTTTATTAATTCCCATCCGGTGTTCAAAATCATACTCAGTTTTGCCTGCAATTTTAACATCTATATTTATATTGTTAATGATATGAACGATTACCGCCAAATGTCCCACAAAGGCATCGATCTCTCTTTTTTCCAACAGTCGAAGGCCTTGCAATACATCGTCGGTCTGTAACAGGGTTATCTGCGGGTAATTATTTTTTAAAAAATAATAGCTTGTATAATTTCTACCGACACCGACTTTTTTGCCGTTTAATTCATTGGTATAGCCAATAAAATCTGCGTCCAATCGGGTTGCGATCACCAGCGGAAAGGTAATATAAGGCTGCGTAAACACAATATTGGGCCCAATATCATCCCTAATGGAAACGGCAGGGATTAAATCAATTTCACCGTTTTTAAATTTTGTGATGACATTATGCCATGTGCTACTTTGATGAAAAGCCAGTTTCATACCGGTGGCATCGGAGACAATGTTTAAATATTCTGCAATGATGCCCCGGTAATCAGGGAAATGGTCAACATCCGACAACGGTTTCCAATTGACTTCACTAAACCGTAGCGTTCGTTTTTCATCCAACCATTTCTGCTCGGTTTCAGTAAATTTTATTGTCTGAACATTATTTGCTGCAAAACTTTGCGTAACAATTGCAATACTGAACATAACTCCGGCTAAGATGATAATTTGTTGCGCAGCAAATTTCATTCACCCCCCTCTTAGTCGCACGGCTGAAACAATCCAAAATCTTTATTGTCACTCCTAAAAACATGAATTTTATTTATGATATGATAATGCTCAGGAAAGAATTTAGAATAACCATGAAATATATTCAAGCCATTTACAGCATTCATTTCCCGATAACCGTCCTTAACCCTTTCATTTAGCATGACATTGTCTAAATTTAACGTCCGTTTTTTTTGCGAAAGGGGCAGGACTTGCCAGATATTTAGAAATACATTACATTTATCCTAATTTTCAAGCGTACGGGTTTTACCCGGTACACACAAATCGCTATCCAGTGGAGATTCATATGGAATTCTTAACCGAACACAAATGTGTCCCCTGCGAAAAAGGGGGCCCTGGTGCAACAGACAAAGAGATAAATGCATACAAACCCCAAGTGCCGGAATGGGAGATCGTTGATAGACAAGGCCGCCCGTCTTTAAAGCGTGTATTTCGTTTTAAAAATTTCAAACAGGCCCTGGCCTTTGTGAACCAGGTGGCTGAATTGGCAGAAACCGAATATCATCACCCCACATTGATTCTGGACTGGAGACGCGTGGAAGTGTTATGGACAACCCATAAGATTAAAGGTCTGCATAAAAATGATTTTTCCATGGCCGCCAAAACAGATGTTCTGTTCGATTCATAATTAATCTGTAAGGATATGCCATGCATAAACACAAGGGATTTGAATCAAACCCAGAAAACCGTCCCCACCGGCGGTTCAACCTTATGACCGGCGAATGGGTCCTGGTCTCGCCCCATCGCACAGACCAGGCATGGACTGGACAACACCAGGAACCGGGCAAAACACATTCTGTCCAGTACGATCCCGGATGCGGTCTGTGCCCGGGCAACCGTCGGGCGTCGGGCGAAGCCAACCCGATGTACGCCCAACCGTTTATTTTTACCGAAGACGCTCCGGCCCTGCTGCCGGATACAGGCCTGGAAAGGCCCCCATTGGACACCCTGCTTCAGATGGCACCGGAGTCGGGGCTGAGTAGGATCATCTGTTATCATCCCCGGCATGACCTGACCATGGCCCGCATGACCGAAAATCAGATTCGTGCCGTAATCGACGTCTGGATTGATGAATTTAATACACTGGGCCAAAAAGAAGATATTGCCTATATCCAGATTTTTGAAAACAAAGGGGATATGATTAACGATGTCACACCCCACCCCCACGGACATATCTGGGCCAGCAGCTTTATCCCCAACATCCCCTTAAAAGAAGACTTTCGGCAGCAATGTTACATGCAGGACCATGACCGCTGCCTGTTGTGCGATTATCTTGAACGCGAACTCGACGAAAAAAAACGCATTGTCTTTTCCAATGACACCTTTGTGTGCCTGGTGCCGTTCTGGGCGGGATGGCCCTTTGAAACCATGATTCTTCCCCGGCGTCACATGGGGGCCATTAATTTTATGGACAAAAAGGAGAAAACGGATCTTTCCGCCATCATCCGGCAGTTGAATATCTGTTATGATAATTTGTTTGAAAGCGCGTTTCCATATGCCATGGGGATTCATCAGCAGCCCATCATACAGGGACCGGCCGGCACAAGCGCCATATGGCATTTCCATTTTCACTATTATCCGCCGATGCGGTACCCCCACAGCACGAAAAATCACATGGACGGTTATGAGATGCTGGCCATGCACCAGCGGGACATCACCCCGGAAAAAGCCGCCAATATGCTCAGGTCACAACCGTTGGCCCATTATCTTGACAAATCAGGGTACTGAAGGCCCGCTGATCCATTATTTTCTCGTGTTGATCCAGTAATTTGTGGTAACATCTGTTTATCAACCCACCCGAATCAGTCAAGGAACCCAAAGAGACATGACGGGATTTGAGACCTATACAAAGCTGTTCCAAAACATTACCGGCATTATAAAGGGCCAGGATCACACCATCACCCTGCTGCTTTCAGGTCTTGCCGCAGGCGGCCATATCCTGCTTGAAGATGCGCCGGGTAACGGCAAAACCACTCTTGCCAAGGCCCTGGCGTTTTCAGCTGATGCAAATTTTAAAAGAATCCAGTTTACCCCGGACCTATTGCCATCGGATGTCTGCGGCGTCTCCATATTTGACCCGTCCACCCAGCAGTTCAGGCTTCATAAGGGCCCGGTTTTTACCAATATTCTTCTGGCCGACGAAATCAATAGGGCATCACCGAGAACCCAGTCGGCTCTGCTGGAAGCCATGGCGGAATCCCAGGTGAGCATCGACGGGAACATTTTAAAGCTGGACGATTTCTTTTTTGTCATCGCCACCCAGAACCCCGTGGAATCCAGGGGCACCTATCCGTTGCCCGAGGCCCAGATGGACCGCTTTGCCCTGAAACTGTCCATGGGGTATGTAAAGCCCGACGACGAGGTGACCATCCTGACAAACCAGGAGACAAAAGAACCGGTGGATGCGGTTGTACCCTGTGTTACGAAATCAGAAATCCTGGCCATGAAACAGGCGGTGGATCATGTGTTTATCAGCCAGGAGCTTAAATATTATATTGTAAGCCTTGTGGGACAGACCCGAACCCATAAAGGCATCGCTCTGGGTGCCGGACACAGGGCCTCCATCACCTTGATGAAAACGGCCAAGGCCTATGCTCTTTTTTCAGGCAGTGATTTTGTCATGCCCGAACATATCCAGGAACTGGCCGTACCGGTGATGGCCCACCGCCTGGTTCTGGACCCGGAATTCATTTTTTCGGGGAATTCACCAGCCGGCACCATTCTCGACATTGTCGCAGCCACCAAAGCGCCGGGGTAACGGGTGGCAAAGGCGACAACAAAATACCTTTACCACGCCTATGTCCGGCTGGACAGGCTGGCGTTTTGGAAAAAAAACAAATTTTCCATGGCCGGCAATTTTTTAATCTATGCCTTGGCCCTGACCGCCGTCCTGGGGCTGGATACCTTCAGAAGCATGGTGTATCAGCTCTTTGCTTTGTTACTCTCATTATTTGCCGTTTCGAACACGCTCTCATTTAAATCCCCCAAGGGGCTTTTTGCAAAACGAATTCTGCCGGAATACGGCACAGCCGGTACCCCTGTGATCTACACGATTCTTGTGGGCAACCGGACAAACCACCCTAAAGATGGTTTTAAAATCCGGGAGCGGTTCAGCAGCGCAATTCCATCCCTCCAGCAGTTTACCGACGCCAGAGAGCCCCATGAGCATTTACGGAATCTCTGGGACAGAAAATTTAAATTGCAGCGCTGGCGATGGCTGATCCGCCAAAAACAAAACGCGGTCCTCACAGGCCAAAAGGTGCCGAGCGTTCCCCCGGAAAGCCGGGTTGCTGTCAGAGCAACACTGACCCCCTTAAACAGGGGATACATCTACCTAAAAGGGTTCACCTTCTTTAAAAAGGAACCGTTGGGGTTCACCCGTTCCTTTTACCATACCACCTGTGAAGCACGGCTTCTTGTTCTGCCCAGGCGGTATAATGTTCCCAAACTGCCCCTGCCGGGGTCCAGAAAACACCATACCGGCGGCATTGCCCTGACATCAAAGGTGGGCAACTCCGATGAATTCATCTCGTTAAGGGAATACAGGCCCGGAGACCCCATGCGCCTTATTCACTGGAAAAGCCTTGCCAAAACAGGAAAGCTCATTATCCGGGAAAACAGGGATGAGCATTTTGTCCGGCACGCCCTGATTCTGGACACCCATGCACCAAAGGGCGCAGCACAGGCATTTGAGGCGGCCGTAAGTTTAGCCGCCTCATATGTGGCGAATCTGGTAACCGGCGAATCGTTGCTGGATATTTTCTTTGCAGGCAACCGGGTCTACCATTATGCCTCGGGCAGGGGACTTTTGGGCCACACAAAATTTTTAGAAATCCTGGCATTGATTCAACCCGCAAGCGAAAACGACTTTTCACCGGTATCCCGGGCCGTGCTCAAGTATAAACAGCGGTTGAGCGGCTGTATTTTGATATTCACCTGCCTGGACAATGAACGCCTGGACTTTCTCAACAGTTTGAAGGCAAACGCCATTACCACCACCGCCTTTCTTGTGGGAAATGAAAATGCAGTGCCCCCCGGCGGGGCCGTCCACCGGATTGATCCGGACCATGTTGAAACAAGCTTGAACAGGGTCAGCCAAATCTTATGAAAACCATACCCCTAACCATAGCTTGCGCCCTTATCTTCTGGGGGTACCAAACCGGATATATGATGTTTGCCTGTTTGATGGGCGTTGTTATTGAGCTTGCCCGGGTGCTAAACATACGATGGAATCCATCCTTAGACCAGATAAATAAAATCAGTGACACCTGCACGGTGTGTCTTGCCGGCACCATTATCTATTTTGTTTCAATGGATATTGAAACCGCTTTGGTAAACATATTGCGTTACCTGCCGGTTTTCGGATTACCTTTAATTATTGTTCAAGAATACAGTGCAGCAGCGGACATTGATGTACACGCCCTGTACCTGTTCAAGAAAAAAATAACCGGAGGGGCCAAGGGGACGGCGGTCAGAATAAATTTAAGCCTTGCATTTATCATCATCTGCCTGATCTCTTCGGCTGCGGCGGCAGAGAGCCGCCAGGTCCATTACTACCCGGTTGTCCTGGGCATTATTGCCGTTGTGCTCTTTTTCCAGCGGCCCAGGGGGGCAGATGTCCGGATATGGATTGCCGCCATGATTGTTGCCGCAACCATTGGGTTTTTCCTGCAGGCAGGCCTCCACTATTCCCAGAGGGTCATGACCCGGCGGGCATGGTATCTGTTTATGAGCGACAGTTCCGATCCGCTCCGGGGCACAACGGCCCTGGGCAAGATCGGCCGTCTCAAACTTTCCAACAAAATCGTTTTCAGAGTGATCCCGTCAAAAAATTATGATGGGGGCACCTATCTTATAAAAGAAGCTGCTTATAACTTGCTTTCAGGCAAGGTGTGGACGGCGGTCCAAAATAAATTTGAACTGATCCCCCTGTCAGACGACGATGAATTTAATACGGGCCTGCCGGCCGTGTCAGATCTCCGGGACATGGGTACGGATGCCAAACGCCGGCATCCGTACCTGGCAAGTCAATCCATACCGGACAGTGCTGGCATAACCATCCTGACCCGGATGAAAAAGCCCAAAGGAGTGTTACGTTTACCTGAAAATGTCCTTGGGGTTAACTGCCCAGCTGTCTCCGGTGTCAAAACCAACGGACTGGGGACATTTGTGGTGGAGGACGCCCCGGGCTTTATGCGTTATGATGTTCGGTACGGCGATCCCGGCACCAATATCCTGCCTCCGGGCAAATCCGACCTGCTCCTCCCGGATCAGGAACACGCATTGTTCCGGAATCTGGCCGTTGAGCTTGGATTTGCCCCCGGCAAATCGCCCCAAATGATTTTATCCGAAATAAAAAAATATTTTCTTACAAATTTCAGCTACACCCTTGACCTTGAAACCGATGAGACAACATCCCCCATCACGGCATTCATGACCCGGACCCGGGCAGGGCATTGTGAGTATTTTGCAACGGCTACGGTATTGCTTCTTCGCGCGGCCGGTATTCCCGCAAGATATGTAACCGGGTATATGGCCTTTGAAAAAAGCGTTCTGTCAGACAAAATTGTTGTGCGCAGAAAACATGCCCACGCTTGGACCGAGGTGTTTGTCAACGGCCGCTGGACGTTCTTTGACACCACCCCCCCGGCCTGGACAACCCAGGAGGCGAGCCATTTCCTAAGAACGGCGATTCCCGACCTGTTTTCCCTGATGGGATACGGATTGGCCGTGCTCCGCTGGGGAAACCCGGAAACCAAAAAGAAACTGCTGTGGCTTCTGGTGCCCCTCGGGCTGCTGATCATCAGGCGCCTGCTCAGAAAAGATAAAACCAAAAAGGAAAACAGGCTTGGCCATGCACAAAACCATGCAACGTCAGGAGCCATGCCCGATACCCCGGACTTTTATCTCCGAAAACTTGAAGAAAAACTTGTCCGTTCCGGGTTTTCCAGAAAGCCCCATGAAACCTATGAACAATTTTTTATTCGCATCAAAGAACAGGCGTTTTCCCAACAGGATCTTCCTTCGCTTATGACCGTTATCCAAATCCACAAACAGCTTCGCTTTGGTCCCCACCCCATTTCCAACCAAAAACAGGTTCAATTGAAAACCCAGACAGATCGGTTAATTCAAAAATGCACCGTTGCCCGCACAAACGCCAAGCCAATGGATTAAAACAAAAGGAGATTCGCCATGAAGACCCTCATCTTAAACAAAATAACACATAAGCCGGTCAACAGCCTTATCGTGTTTCTTATTTTGATATTAACCTTCAGCGGCATCTGTACCTGGGCCGCCACCAAGATAGAGGTAACAAATACCGACACAGGCGCAGACTGGTCCCTGCCCGATTGGGTTCAGGCGTCCAGCAGATCGGGTGGATTCTATATGGACAGAGATCCGGATCACGCCTTTTTGTCCGTCAAAGGGATCACTCTTTCATGGGCAAATTTAAATCCGGCCCAAAACCAGTATGATTTTTCTGCCTTGGATGCGGCGTTGGAAAAGGCAGAAACCCAAAATTATAAAATTATTCTTCGGTTAAAATGCCATGTTACAGCACGTAAAAATCTCAGTGATACAATGGATGCTGACTGCCCATATGTACCCCAATGGGTGCTGGATTTGTACGGACCTGCACAATTTGTAACCCGAAATACATCTGACATGTATATCCGGGTGGCTGTGCCCTGGGACATCGGATTACAAAACCAGCTTCTAACGTTCATAGATTTTTTTGGCAAAAAGGGCTATCTGGCGGATGAACGAATTGCAGGAGTTTATATCACAGGATTCTCTTCTTCGCTGGGGGAGGAGTTCTGGCTGCACCGCGATTACCTGCAAAATGCGTTGAATGCCGGTATGACCGAACAATCCCTTTTGACAACCTATCAAACCAGAATTAACGCCTGGATTGATGCGGCAGGGGAACATGTGAACAAGCTGATCTGGATCGGTTATGGTGAAATCCAAAATTCCGGTTATGATGGCGACCGGCTTAACGATTATGCCCTCGACATGGGCCTGGGATGGCGTCATGGCGGCCCGGACACCTACCATGACATTCTCGCCCCGGAAGTGGGCCAGACCTATACAGATGGGTATATGAAAGCGGACTGGTCCCATCCCCTGCGTGACGGGCAGAGGATATTTTTAGGTGAAGTGGAATATACCTTTGAACAGCCGGATGCGGATAACGCCCTGGCTGAGCAAACGCATATGACCGAAAGTGCAATCATGCGCATGGCCCAGCTGGGTATGAATTACGCGTGGACATCGGAGGCGTTTTTAAATTATGCCCCCCGGATGTTCCAATGGTGGACACAAACTGCCGGAAAAACGCCCTGGGAAATTCCCGATGCGGCATGCTGGCTTCGCCAGGATGCGGTATATGTACAAGCCCATGCAATGGTATACCCCATAAAGAACTTCGAACGATTCCTCTATCAGCGGGATCAGGCAGGGGCGAAAACCGTACCGGTGATGCCCGTTAACCGGGCAGCATTCTGGAATGATCCTTCGGGGCAGCATTTTGATTATTCCGCCCGGGCCACAGATGTACGCAATGGCAGTGATAAAATGATTTTCAGCCTGGAACCGGGATTTTTAGACACGTTGAATGCACCATTTACAATTAAAATAACCTATTTTGACAATAACGCCTGCCAATGGGTATTGGAAGTGCCTGCCGGGGAGAGTTACCTGTCATCGTCGACCATTACCGGAGCATCGGATGATATGTTGAAAACCGTCACCTTTAAGATTAATACCATTCCGGATAACACGAGCTTAGGCAACAATTGTTTTTTTCGCCTGCGTGTATTGAATGATCAGGATCTAACTGTTAAATTCGCCCGTGTGATCAAATAGGAAGATTAAGATAGCCAATGTCCAAGGTCCCGGTCCAGTAATTGTGAGAGTCTGCGTATTTCCGGTTCAAATTGTCGTTTGAGTATCGTCCTTGCGGCAGCGGGCATTTCCACCTTTGTCATCAATTTCCTGGCAGCCATATGCTTGAGCTGCTGCCGCCGGGGCTTGGGGATCACTTTTTTCACCACGCTTTTCAAAATATTCGGAGAGATAATCAAATTTTTGAGCAACTCGCTTTTGGGTTTTCCCGAAGGATTATAAATCTGATTTGTATCCGGCGTATAATCCGGATCAACCCCTAAAAACAGGAAAATCTCTTTGCAGATTTGCCCGGCGTCTTTTTTCAGATCATCAAACAGGAATATCTTCACCCGGTCTTTGCCGAATTCATCTTGATAGGCCTTAATCTGATCATGGTACATCCCAAAGCCGATATAATCATAAAACGGCTGCCAGTTATTGCCAAGCCGCTTGTTGATTGTGTCAGGATGAACCGCTTCCTGAAATGGCGCGGTGTCTGAACTGGTCCTGCTGAATGTCCAGTACTGCGACCATGCCCGATCAATGGGATTTCGAAGGCTGATGATAAATTTAAGCCTGTTATATTGTTCAGGATCCTGGTAAACAATTCTTAAATTTTTAATGCTTGTCTCATGGGTATAAAGATAGGATGGCGATGCATCCCCGCACTTTTGGCCGTCGGATGCCGTTTGGTACAGCTGCACATAACCGGCAAGGCTGTCAATAATCCCCGGCAGCTTATCCGGGCTGTCAAAGGCAGGTTTGTTGTTCATAAAACTAAAAAACCAGGGTTCTTTCTTCTCCGGCATAAAGATGTCCCGATGACCCTGCAGATAATAGTGCAATGATGTTGTCCCGCTTTTGGGCGCCCCCACAATAAAAAAGTCCGGCAGGTTGACGATGCCAAGGTTATCTGTGTTTACTTTCATTTTAGGTTCCTATGGGTTTGGCATTTATCCTGTTTCAGTTGGAAATCAAGGTTGAAAAATCAGAATCGCCCCGGGATATGAGCAGGTCCCGGGCAGACATGTTATCCATTTGGTACATGGCCGGTTCTGTACAACCGGCAATCAATCGTTTGCTCCGCCGTCCTTTAATAAAGAAAAAAGATTTAAGGACGCCGACGGCCGGATCTTTCTGATTTGCCGGCCATGCCTCCACAACATTGGTTTGTCTTTGTAAAAACCAATGCAGCGCCTGCTTTAACAACACCTTGAACACATCGACCTCTTCAAGTCCAAACAGCCAGTCAACCAGGTATCCTTTTACTTTATCAGCCCTTTTCACCAGGGTGGTCACAAGCATCCCTGCCAATTGGGTATTTTTCCTGGCTATCCAGAATTGATACTGATCCGGGGAATCTTGGAAACGCCATCTTAAATAATCCATATCCGGCACCAGACGATACGGGTAGTCATCTTTGATTTTCTCCCACAGCAGTTCGATATCTCCGGGAAGTTCATAGGACTTTGTAACCAATACATCCTTTGACGAAGAAAGACGGATACGGGTCTTGACCACCGTTTCAGTCACACAACCGGCGGCGGCTCGAACTATCTCCGGTGCATTGATTAATTTTCCAGGACGAAGAATAAGGGACGTGACAGGTGTATTTTCATCAATGAATATCTGTTTTTCAAAACATTTTTTATACACTGCATAAGAGGCATCATTAACAAAACCGAACAATAACACCTTTTGTTTGAAGATCAGATCTTTCATGACGTCCATGATGTATCCATAGGCAGCCCCCCCCCGGTATTCCGGATGGGCCAGGGCATCTACCAACTGACAGGACTCATATAAGTTTCCCCTGGCGCGTATGGGGCGAATCCATGCCCCTGTGAACGCGACAATGTTTCCGTCCGGCCCCTCCACAACATTTGTGGCGGTTTTAAAGGGGGGCGCAAGGTATTTCCAAGCCCAATACCCATCATTGAAGCGATTTCCCCAGACACTTTCATGAAGGTCGGATAATTTGCGGCCGTCGTCAGCATGGATGGGCCGTAAAGTAAAAGAGTTCCCTGTCATTTTCCCAAAGCCCCCAAAAATACAATCCATATTATAGTGAGCGCCTTTTACCATTTGGATTTTGCCTTTCGTGTCAAAAAATGGAAAACGCCTACACTTGTCCCAATATTAAATGCGATGAAGTATGATAAAAAAGATAGTTTTCTAATTTTCAATACGCCATAAAATGACAGAACTGAAACCGCGTAAAAAGAAATCTGGCAAAAAAAGAGCCCTGTCCAGCAGGGACTTGAAAATGCCAGAATCAAACTGGTTATCGCAATGGTCATGAGAAGAAAAGGGGTCAGCCGGCGGACAACTTTATGGAAAAACAGTCCGATACCATACCTGAAGCTATGTTTTTTAAAAAATATCTGCCGGTTTTTCCAGATCGCGTTCAGCCCCCCTGCCACAATTCTCGACCGCCGCTCAACTTCCCCTGAAACGGTTTTTGACGGTTGAGAAATAAAGGTCCGCGCCTCGGGCAGGCCCCAAAAGAAAAAGCCCTGGTTTACCACGGATAATAAAATGAAAATATCATCACAGACATCAGGGGGAAGATACGGATACAGTGTTTTTCTTACGGCAAACAATTGCCCGGAACACGAGGTAACACTTCCTAACAGATCCATCTCAGCCTTTTTTATCCATCTTTCGAACAACCAGTATTTTTTTTGTACACTGCCGATACCTGCCGCTGAAGATTTTGATCCGTTCACCAGGACGGTCCCGGAAAAGCCCCCCACATCCGGATTGCGAAACGCCTGGGTGATGATGGATATCACATCGGGATCTAAGGCAGCGTCCACATCGGACACCACAATAATCTGCCCGGCGGCTTTTTCCACGGCCTGATTCAAGGCAATATTTTTTCCTACCCACGCTCCGGTTTGATGAAACCGCACCGGGAAACATGACGATGCATTACCGATTATTTTGGGCAGTTCAGGAAAATCACCATCTCCAGACACCAGAATTTCCATCTTTTCAGGTGCAACGTTTAATCTTGAACTGTTGACCAATTTTTCAGGCAGCCGGTGGATATCATTCTTATAAACCGGGACGATTAAGGTCACCTGAAGCACCTGGCTTGCATCGCTATTACCGGAAGGCTCAGAAGGAGCTTGCCGTTTTTTTACAAACACTGTAATCAGTGCCAGTATTAACGGGTATGCCGTCTGCAAACACATTAATCCGGCCGCCAGCCAAAAAGCGATTTGTGCAAGAATGAACATGTGTTGAATTAAAAAACCTTTTTATAAATAAAATCGGGGATATGATGGTGCCGTTTATTCATAATCGTTCCAAGGATATTGGGATCTGCCGCCTTTAACTGATCTATGGCGGTCAAAACCACCTGCTCCCGGGTCTTTTCCGCCTCCACCACAATAAATACCCCATCAAAGGGGCGGGTATTGGTCAGCATCGCCAAAGAGGTTAAAACAGACGGCCCGTCCACCAGAACAAGATCAAACTGTTCTTTGAGCCCCGCCATGGCCTGTGAAAACACCTGGGAAACAGTGCTGGAATCCATACCATCGGCCGGCAGGCGCCCCTGGGGAATGAAAAAAAGGTTGGGGTGCGCATCACTCGGGTAGTTAAAACACCAGTCTGTTACAGCCGGATTGCCGTTCTCTTCTGAGGCGTTTAACGCCCATCCCTGCTCGGGATTATTCATTGTGTCGGTTATGTCAGGGTGCTCAAGGTTAAAGTCAACAACAGCAATTTTCTTTTTAACGCTGAAACTGTCCAGACACATCTGGGCAACTTTAAGGCAGGTGAATGTTTTCCCCTCTTTGGGAACGGCAGAGACAAAAATAAATGCCTGGTTGGGCTTCTCGAGTATTTTCCGGTTAATGATAAATTTTAAGGCTTCGTTTTCCATAGATTTCTTCCTTTTGCTCAATTGGATATATGTTCTTTAATTTGTCTGGATATGGGAATAATGCAGATGCCGTATATGATCAATGCCCCCAGCCCACCTATCCCCAAACGCAAACCCGGCAAAATTTCCCAGGTTCTCCAAGGCAGCCCGAATAAAAATAAAATCATTAAAAACAGTGAACCAACAATATTAAAAAGATCCCTGCCCGATGGAAAAACAAGTTTTAACCGTATCCACAGCAACAAAAATATCATCCATGCGGTTATGGAAGAGGCCAGGGCCAGGCCTTTAAGTCCCAAGTCCAGCAAAACAAAATCAAGTGCCAGTGTTAAGATCACGCTGATGATGCCGAACAGCAAAATTTCTTTGATGTTTCGTTCCACAATAAAACTATTGCGCAAGCCCGTACTGCTGATGATGGCGGGGATGCCCAAGCAGAAATACCGGATGGAAAAAACTGCCGGCATGACCTGATCCCGGGTAAAACGGCCGTGGGTAGCCAGCATATCGACCAGATCCCCGGCAGCCCAAAATAACAATATGGATATGGGCATACCGACGATCATAAAAAAGCTGAACATTTCCCGGCGGATCATACCCATCTTTTCCGGCTGTTTGGCAATTAAAGAGAGTTTGGGAAGATAGGTGGTGAAAATACTTGTTGCCAGCAATATGGGGACAGACCTTGTGAGCCGTTCGGTAAGAAAAAATATGGAAACACTTCCCGCGCCCATCAATGAAGCAAACAGGCGCTCAATCAGCACGGTGGCACGGTTTAAGCCCAAGGCGACCACAACAAGCCCGGAGCCGGCCAGAATCAGTTTCAGATACGGCCACTGGATATCCGGCCGTTTAACGGACATCACCGGCCACCCGTTGCCACATCCTTTGAGGTATAAGACCAGAAACTGAATAGATCCGGCAAGGGTCAGGCATGCGGCATACCCGTAAACACCCCAGAGGTATCCGGCCGAAAATAAGGACAGAAGCGCTGTCAGGCGCCATGCAAACTGGGCAATTTCAGGAAAGAGAAACCGTTTATGATAATAAAACACAGACATGGCATGACCAAACAAACCAAAGAGAAAAAAAGAAGGGGCCAGAATGCTTAATAAATGGGCCGCCGTGGTCTGCCCCGCCGGACTCAACCCCGGTGCCATCAGTTTAGTCAGAACCGGTGCAGCTCCCACCAGCACCAGGGTGAGTATCAATAATAAGGGCAGCCACCAACCCAGAAAGTGCGATTCGGGGTCACGGTCCTGGTTCTGATAACTTTGCGTAAAGACGGGCACAAGCACAAGGGGCAAACGCCCTGCAATCATTCGGACCATCTCTATGGGGAAAAACATGGCAACGAACAAGGCGTCTGTGGTTTCATTGGCGCCAAGAACGATCACCACAAAAAAACTGATCAGAAAACCGGCACCGGAATTAAGCGCCTTTAACCCAACCAGAGAAAATGCTTTGTTTATCAGTGACATGTTACAGCTGTTAACCCCGTCTTAATTCAATCCAGTTCACGGATAAGGGAGACAATTTAAGTGCCTGGCCCTTACCCGGCGGTTCCTGAACGGATGGATTGTGCCCCTTAAATACCATCACTTTGTTTACCGCCATTTGTTTTTGGGAACCATGGGGCATTACGATGGACGCGTTCATCTTTTTTGAACTTTTATTCACAAGGATCATCACCACCCCCTGGTCCGTTCTGAGGGAAACGGCTTCAAGGCCCGTATGATCCGTCCGGGTTTTAACTAAACGTCCGCTTAGTAACGCACGGGAAAACATTTTTTGTACCACCGCCTGCCCCTTGGGCTTTCTGTCGGCCGTAAAAAGGCCTTTTTTCCGGATTCCCTTATCGATAATATTAAAATAATTAATGGCCTCTATTTTACCTGTGTTAATGACCCGGGCCAGCACAGAGGCCCACCACACAGCGCCCTGCCAGTCACAAAACAATCGATTTGAGACAAGCCCCCCTTCCCGATTGGTGGCACCAATGATCATCGGCTCAAGAATCCCGTCCGAGTCATATTTTTTGATAAGCGTATCCACCGTCTCTATCAATGCGTCGTAAAGGAAAGTGTCTTCCAGGTCACTTGCGCCGTAAACATTAAACACGATGGTATCCACAAGGGAATCGGACTGTTTTAAGGTTTCTTCGATCCAACGTGTGTCTAAAAATTCATGATCCGTCTGCTTGTTAAGGCTTAAACCGGCGGCAATGGCAGGCGCCCCGATCCGACAATTGCGCGTATTGGGATTCTTTTTAATTCCTGAACCGGCAGCCTTCAACAATCCAAGGTACTGCTCCATTTTCAAAATTTTATTGGGTTCATTTAAAAACTGAATCACGAAGTTTTCAGGATTCAGTTTTCTTTCAGTGATCAGGCTGTCGGCTGAGACTGCGGCCCACTCTGCCCACTCCAGCGCCTGGGTTCTTGGAGGAAGATTTGCCAGCCAGCCCGCAAAGCGGTCCATGACCACCAGTGAAAATTTACCCGGTCTATCATAGAGGTCCTTCTGGTCATTAAAATGGAATGAAGAGAGATAGGCCGTATTGGGGTCGGCGTTGTCATTGCCGGGTTCTTCAGCACCATGACTTAAAAACACCTTTTCTGCCTGGATGCCGTATTCCGCCATTTTTGCTTCCCGGGGGCCGTTTTCCGGCCCAAAGGGACCGACAACTCCCAATATCGGTGGGGTTAGTTGCTGATCCGACACCGTAACAGTAACCGGGATAAAATCCGAATCCGCAAAAGACGCCCATGACGGACGCGGTTCATTTTCAAATCCGTTGGCGGTCATGGTGAAATACGATGGAATGCCTTCAACCCAGAAGCCAACATTATCAGCCATAAAATTACCCGTCGTTCCGATCTCAACTTTCCAGATACCTGCTTGCGGGGAACTGACATGAATGTGTTCTGTGGGTATGAGATCGGATGGCGGATTAAAATTTCCGCTGCCGGCAGAGCTGCGGATTTCGGATATATCAACGCCTTGGGATTTCAGTTTTTGCAGCAGTATTTTGGGGCTGACTTCCGGCAATTTTTTATCTGCAACCATCTGGCCCTTGGGGTCAAACAGCGTTACGCGGGCAGCCTGGCCTTTGTATGACTTGTGATTGATGGCAAAAAAGTCAAACCCTGCGGTGTGGGCAGGTACGCGAAAAAAAAAGGGGGGATCACTGAAATCTCTTTTAACACCGGCCATCTCAACCGATGGTTCAAACAACAGGTACCCGTCACTAAGAGAGACGCGCCAAAGATAGCTGGGTTTTAAAATCAGGACATAATGCCCCGGTCCTTCGGAAACAGGCAGTTTAACCGTGCCGGATGCATTGTGGCCTAAAAACACTTTTTTAATCAGCCGCCCGTCCGGCCCCAAAAAAAGAAGCGGCTCGTCCCAGCCATATTCCGGCTGGTAAGAGACGGTCAGGACTTCATTTTTGCCCTGGGCATAAATATGAATCCGGCCTTGTCTTAATGCCGACATTTCCTGGGGCGCTGACCAGGACGGTTGCGGCAACATCACAATAAAAAAGAAAACAACAAGAGGCAGCAAATTAAGATTGAACCGTCTGGATGCCTGTTCGATTTTTTTGGACGTAGGATGTACCATTTTGCCCCTCCTGTCAGATAAGCTGATCTAATTTAAATTTGGATCTTCACACCAAGGTTGCGTAATTAATACAGGTACCCCGCCCTTTGGGCCGTATTTTTTACAGCCTGCTGAATCGCAATCTGTTCATCGACGCTAAGCCCTTGTTTGTATTTTGTATTCATATTCCGAACATTGCCGATACGGTCAATATAGTGTTTGACGGTACGGCTGTACCCCAAACCGCATTGAGTTAATAAAGTTGTGATTGTATCAAACGGCGATGCCACAAAATTTTCATATTTTATCTCGATGAATTGTTCGGGCAAAAGTTTTTGACCCTCCAGCCATGTCCGTTCGACAACCCGCCTCCACTGAACAGCTGCCAGAACACAAGGCGATTTACCAGCGGTCTTCCACACCTGAATATCTTCGGGTAACAATCCGGTCCAGAACGGTCGTTCCCATCCGCCATTCTCTTTCCAATAGGAGACCTTCATCAAAGAGGCCACCACAGCCCTTGGGTCACGCATCACATGGACAAAGACGGCATCGGGAAAAATCGTCGTTAAAAAATTGATCCGGGGAGGACCTGTCAGTTTAACGATCAGCCTTGTCCTGCCCTGGCACTTGAGCAGGGTGTGGATGTAATTGCGGACCCCTTCACAGGTACGCACAGACGGGGTGCCACCGCCCAGAAAATCCCATGTAAAATCATGGCCACATAATTGTGTCCACAGGGTATAATCCCCTTCATCGCAATAGGGTAAATATTTTCTCAACCGGGACGACACCCTTTTATCCTGGCGTTTTTTGCCCCTCAGATACCAGCCGAAATGGGGGATCTGTGTGATACGGTTTAAAAAAGACAATTTGGGAAACTGCGGGAATCGGTGGTTATAATTAGACATCCAGCCCAGATCGTTATGGAGGGACATGATTTCCGATATGATCGATGTTCCGCTTCTGTCCATGCCAATAACAAAAATCGGCCTGTCTATTGAACTTTTCTTTAACACCTTAATCTCCCGGGGTCTTTATCAAACCGTTCCATTCCTCTGTATCAATTGCAGGTATAAATCCTCATAATTTCTGACAGTCTGTTTAATATCATAGGCATTCAGGACGTCGGCCTGCGAACGCTGCCCCATCCCGAGCGCCTGATGCGGATTGTCCAACGCGGTTTCAATGGCATCCGCCAACGCTTCCGGGTTGGCCGGCGGCACAACCCATCCCTTATCCGGCATCAAAAGCGCGGGTATCCCGCCCACAGCGCTGGCAATAACGGGCAGTCCGGATGCCATGGCCTCCAACAGGCTGAGCGGCAGGCCTTCATGGTGGGAGGGGATCACGAAAAGATCTCCTTTTTTCATCAGTGGTGAGATATCGCGGACGTACCCTAAAAATTCAATCCTCTCCCCAAGACCCAAGCTTTGTCTAAGATCTAAAAGCGCTGCCCTTTCAGGCCCGTCTCCGGCAATCATGCATCTGAAATTTCTTTTTTTTTCGGCCAGCAGGTGCAAGGCCTTAATGAGGATATCAAAGCCTTTTTCCTTGGATAACCGACCGGCGGCCAAAATCGTAATCGGATCATGCATACCCTCCCGCTTTGCCCGGAACCGATCAACGTCAATGCCGTTGCGAATTAAACGCAGCCGCTTCGGTTTCCATTTCAACGCACCAGTTAGATGCTGAATCACGCTATCCGAGACAGCCGTATTACAGCTGCTGAGCGGATATAACACTGTTTCAAAAATGACCCGCCGGATTGTTTTGGTCTTAAATGTCATGCCATGATGGGTTCTGATCACCTTTAAACGGCGATTGCCGATGGCTGCCAGCCGCCCGTAAAACCCGGCGACAAAAAGATGGGTATGAAGGATATCTATCTTCTCCTGCCTGATCAGCCGCCTGAGCCCTGCCAAACGTAACGGTTTAGGCGCAGCCGGGACTTGAAAGACTTTGACCCCTTCGTTTTCCAGATTGTCTGCCAGTTCACCGCCCAGCCAGGTGGCCACCATGGGTTCAAACTTTTTTTTATCCGTGTATTGAACCAGATTACGGATCATGATTTCAGCGCCGCCGAAATTCATGTGGGGGGCCAGATGAAGAATGCGGATTCTATCCATGATATGTTTCCATCAGGCTAATGATTCGTTCATGGCAGACTTTTCGGTCGTAATTTTTTTCAATGAATTGCCTTGTCGACATGCCAAGCTCACGCCTTAACGGTTCATCCTCACACAAGCGTTTCATGGCACCGGCCAGGGCTTTGGGGTCACAGGGTTCCACCAGCAGGCCTGTTTTCCCATGAATCACCGCTTCAGGCACACCGCTGACCCGGGTGGATATACAGGGCAGCCCGCATGCAGAGGCCTCAAGTATGACGTTGGGGATACCGTCCCGGTCACCATGGGGCCCCACCTGGCACGGCAGAACAAACGCATGGGCCGAACGGTACAATTCTACTATTTTATTTTGACTGCACGCCTCAAGCCATTGAACGTGGTCATTGAGTTTTAAATCACGGCAAAGCTTTCGGATCGCCTTTTCCGTGTGGCCGGGGAGACCCAGAAAATTCAAGCGTACCGGCACACCATCATCGATCAGGATGCGAAGGGCAAGAAACAGGGTGTCAAATCCCTTCTGCCAGGTCATGCGGCCAATGGAAAGAAAAACAAATGGGGGGGAGGGTATTTTTCCCGGAGACATAAGCCTCACATCAACCCCATGGGAATAGACTTGAATTTTTGACTGATCAACATCCGGATAGGTCGAAGCCAGATACCGTTTGTTGTATTGGGTTGATGTTAAAAACAGTCTGCAGTGTTTGAGTATTTCATGGAGAAAGGCATTGAATTTATACAGGTCATGGGCATGCCCGGTGCAGGAAAATGGCCTGGCAAGCAATCTGGAGATAATAAACGCCGTGGTTGCCGGCATATTCGACCAATGGGCATGAAAGGATTCAATGCCCGCTTTTTTTGCCACATATGCCGCATGAACCATCTTTGGCCAGGCAATGAACGCCTTGACCATCTCTTTTTTCTTTGATGCATGCCCTGACATGACATAGGCAAACAAACTGATATACTGCCCGGGATTTTTGAAAAAAAAATAGAGCTGGGTTTTAAGGTACAATCTGTAAACCGGGAAATAGTGTACTTTGGTAATCCAGTCAGGCACATCCCCTGGATTTTTAAAAAAAGCAAACAGATGATTTTCATGCCAAAGCCTCTTCATGGCATGGATATCGGCCACAACAAATGTTTCCGAAACAGACGGGAAGCGTGTAACAATATGGGCGATGGATCTCTTCAATGAATGTTACCCTTTTAATCCGCCGGGTGTGGCAACGGATTTTATTTCCTGTTGACCGTCACTTTGATTATCCATCGCCCGGGTCATGGCAAAAACCAGCCACAGGTATTTGGTAATCTGCAGGTGTAGAAAAAGCCCCATGGCCAGCAGTGCAACAAAGGAACACAGCAAGGCCAGCCCGAAATTAAAGTGTCCGTCAAGGCGGTCATAAATGGCCTTCTGCCTTAGGTATGTACTGATCAGAAAACCCGTAAAAAAGATGAATCCGAAAATCCCGGACTCGGTGATGACGGTCAGATACATGCTGTGGGCCATGCGGGGGACACCCAACAACGCCGGGACATCCTGATATTTGGCCATCTGGTGAAGGACAGGAAAATTACCGGGTCCGCACCCTAAAAACGCATGATCTTTGAGGATATTGGCGGCGACATTGTAATAATTGGCGCGCCGTTGAACAGAATAATCTGCC
Source organism: uncultured Desulfobacter sp. (assembly GCF_963666145.1). Classification (NCBI taxonomy): domain Bacteria; kingdom Pseudomonadati; phylum Thermodesulfobacteriota; class Desulfobacteria; order Desulfobacterales; family Desulfobacteraceae; genus Desulfobacter; species uncultured Desulfobacter sp. Next base: position 1,787,904 of record NZ_OY762614.1, read on the forward strand.
TGGCGCTGGGAGGATATAAACAGGGTTTCAAACCGCTCCACAACGGAGTCCGGTGCAAACGGCAGGGAACACAGTACCAACAAAAGCAACGCGACGATGTGGGTGGGGGTTAACAGGTTTCGAATCTTAAACAAAAGAAACATGAAAGAGGCAATAAGCGTCAAATACGCCGATCTGGAGTATGTCAGTCCGATTCCGGTAAGTATAAGCCCCGCTGAAATCATATAAAACAACCGGAATTTGTCTTTGCGTCCCACAGCGCAGACAACGGCCCACATCAATGCAACAATTAACAGGATGGAATAGGCATTGGGATCAATGCCCGAGGCACCGGTGATGCGGACATCGTTGACGAGCAACCCGCCGACACCCAGTTCTGAAAAAGGATTCTGCCCGTCAATATAGGCCTTTAATCCGAAAAGCACGGAAACGGCGGCACTGAAAATCACGGCTTTTTGTGTCCAGTCCGGCCACGGATCTTTTGCGAGCGCTCTGCTGAACAGATAATACATGGCCCACATGCTGATATAGCGCCTCATGGTGTCAAGGGCCTGCAACCGGTTAACGGCGGTGATCACCAGAATACAATTGAACAGCGCATAAAACAAAAGCCATTTGTCCATGGCATTCAGCGGCATTGAAGGTTCATCACCAAGCAGTCTGTCTCCCACGAAAAGAATAAAGACAAAGGGAAACAATAGTTTAAACAGGGTAGTTGAATGATCAGCCCCGGGGATCACCGCAAACACATCCATGGGAATCAGGCAGATCAAAAACAGCAGAATGATTTGATACCCTTTGCCCAGTTTACGAAGGGGTAATACCAACAGAACAAAAAAAGGAAGTGCCACCACCATGGTGGGCGCAGCGCCCATGATGACATTTGCCAGGATAAGGCCCAGCCCCCCCGCAACCCCTAATATGATTGACAGCCAGAGCATTCAGGCCTTTGCATACCTTAGGACAAGGGGATGGGTTATCTTTTGCAATAGGTACAATACCGGCCAGAAAATATAGCACCCTTTAAAGGTCCACACCTCCAGCAGTACCCGGGCAACGTCCAGGGCCGGATACCCTGTACCGACAATGGAGATCCGTTCAACCTGGGTGGGGGCCCCGCTGTTGTTATGATGTCCGGGGGAGCGGGTCGTGCTCAGATACCCGGAGTTCAAGGCCATTTTTTCAACAATGGCATTTGATTTGTCCCGGGGCCATACAAGGTGCCGAACCGGTTTGCCCGTCAGTCCTTCCAGAATTTCCCTACTTTGAACCAGTTCAGATTTCCATCTTTTCTCTGCATGGTCCCGGGACTCTAAGGTACCGATCTTTTGATTGGTTTCTTTATACTGCCTGACGATGTTCTTCAGTATCTGTTCCCAGTCAGATTGGTCAAAAAAGCCTGGGCTGGCGGCCGCCTCAACCAGAAGGTTTATTAATTGGGGATCTGGATAAAAGATTCGATCAGATAATGCCTCGCCAAAGGGGAATAAAGGATAGCCGGACGGCAGTGTCACCTCATGTTTGAACCATTCTGGTTTCAGATCCGGGTTGAAATGGCAGAAAAGTGTATGAGGTGTTTTATGGGGCGTCACAAACCCGATCACCTGATCCGAAACAAATATATGATCGTGGCTGGTGCCATGGCTTTGAATATCCACCAGACCGCTTTTCTGAAGGGCCGTAATCTCTGCCGGTCCCAGATAGCCTTTCCAGTTCAGTTCGGAGGGTTTCGCATGGGGCATTCTTGGGCGCAGTGTTTCATATTTATCAATCCAGTCGGTGGAGACAAAAACGGTGGATTTCATATGATATTTTCTAAGCACATGAAACGCCCCCACCCAGTTATCCAGATATCCGTCGTCAAAGGCGATGGATATTTTTTTGCCGGCACTGCCGTCTTTGTTTTTACGGATGTTATATAACTCATCAAAAAAGATGCCCTTATACCCGAGCTTTGACAGCCACTTGATCTGTGCCGAAAACGTTTTCACCGAAACAACAATACTGGGGTCGCGTATCCAGTCACCATCATTGGAAATACTGTGAAAAACAATGACCGGAATACGGTTTGAGTCCCAGGCCTGGAGCGTGACAATCCCAAGCATGGAGAGCACTGCAATCTTGATCCCTTCGGTTACCGGCAAAACAAGGACAACGGTGCATCCCAAGGCAAATAACACCCATCGAAATGTCCGTTCAAATCTGCGCCGATTCCAAGCCTTAGACATGGCTATTTAAGCCCGGGCATATGTTTTGTGCGTGAATCCGAAGATTTTATTTGAGGCCCCTTTACTGCACCTGAAGGAATCTGCAGGTCCGGCTTTGGGGTATCTGCCAGAAAACTTGCAAGAACCGGCAGCCCCGTCACCTTTTCTATATGTTTTGGCAATTTAAAAGAGTCATCCATCATTTCCAGTAAGACGGCTGTACAGATTCCTAAAAAAAGACCGACAAAAAGCGATAGAATCAAAAGAATCGGGCGTTGGGGAAAAAGAGGTTTCGCCGCCACATAAGGCGGGGTTAAAACAGCGACATTTGAAAAGGTCTCATCCCTGAGTTCAAGACTGATCCGGGTTTCATGATTTTTGGTTTCATACAGGTTGGCATTTTCCTTTAAAACTTCAGCTTTCTCCTGCAGTATTGTGATCTGTGTTTCAGCCTTATCGATCTTGAGCAGTTGATCTATAATACCCCGGCGCTTTTGTTTGAGCAGCGCCAAGCGGTGTTTCTTTGAATCAAGCTGCTGCCTGGCGGACAAGGTAAGATTTTTCCTGATATTCCCGGACAGCTCTAATATTTCCTTGTCGATCCGCTTGAGGTTCAAGCTGTTTGAATCAAAATATTTTAACGCAGCAGCACGTTCGGTTATGGCCCGGCTCAAACTTTCCCGCAGGGTCTTCAGGGATTCGTTGGGCACTTCCTGAAACGGTTCTGCCGGCAGGAGGTCAACAACATTCATATGTTCCAGCTGGCTTAAATAATTTTTCAAGCCGCTGATATCGACTTCAAGGGTGCTGATCTGCCCTCTTAAATCATTTGCCTCCTGCTGTAGTTCCGCCATCTCCTGCTGGGAATTGACAACCCGGGATTTTTCTTTAACCGCCGAAAGCTGCTGGTTGATCTGAATCAGTTCGTTAAAATAGTTGTCTGCCTGCCGCTTAAAAAAATCCGGCGCACTGGTCGCCATCCAGAGCTCTTGGCGGATGTTCATATATGCGTCCAGATATGTTTGCAATGCATCCTTTAAAAACGCGGGGTTTGAATGCATCATTTCAACTTCAATGACATGGGAGCCAATGACGGGGGTGACTACAACGGATTCATGAAGCGCATCAATCAGGGGGTCGCTTATATCCGGCGTATCCTGAACGCCCAGAACATGTTTTATGGTCGCCGTTAATTGACCAAAAATTTTTTTGATCGCCGAATCTTCGGAGAGCGATAACCGAATCCAGCCAAAATATGCATCAGGATATTTTTCTTTGATCTTAGACAATGCCTGGCTGGACAATTTTAGACTGTTTAAAAGCCGTTCTTCATCTGCAGCCATGTCGGTCACCTGGCTTTTAACCCTGTAGTCCTGGCCGGGCTGAATCATCTGGGCATCCTGTTCGCTGCCCCGCATGATGATTGAAAAATGGCCCACAAAAAGCGGCGGCAGGATAAAGGTGAACACCAGGGTGATGATCACGGTGGCAATGGTTGTCCATACCAGCAGTTTCCATCTTAAAAAAATGATAATCAATATATCCTGGAACCATTCTGAAACACTGGCTGAATTTTTCTTTGGCATGTTAGTTAGGTCTCTTTATTAATGAACTCAATCCGCGCTAATTGTCCGGGGTAAACATCAAAATCAATTATGTGTCCTTTAACATCAGTCGTCATTTTCCAGGTCCCAGCCTCTGATATTATAGCTGATGCCCTTAAACATGAGGGTCTGGGAAACCAACCCCATGATGTGGGCAATATTCGACAGATTGGATTTGGGCACATACAGGATATCTCCGGGTTCGGCCAAATTAATTCCCGTTGTGTTGCTGCCCTTTAAAAAATTTAAGTTGGCATGATACGCACTCATGACATTATCCCTTATACGCAGGTGAACGGCCTTGGCAGGGACTGAATCGCTGGTGGTGCCGCCGGCCATGGCCAGAAGCTGAAGGGTAGTAATGGTCTCGTTTGTCGTATAAATACCCGGATTGCGGACCTCGCCAAGCACATAATAATAACTGGACGCCTGTGACTGCAGATTGATACTGACCTGAACATTGTTAAAATGCTGTTTATAGGCATCATTGACATCCGCAGTAAAGTCGTGAAGGTTTTTCCCTGCGGCCTGAATTTCTCCGATGCCTGACAGTGACACTTTTCCGTCTTTCCTTATCCGCATGGATTGTGTCTGCCCCGCACTGGATGAACTGGTGGCATTTTTAAGTTCTTCGGCGTTTTTTCCATATGCCGTCAACTCAAGGAACAACTCCGGTTCCCATAAAATCCCCGCATATCCGTCCTTTATCGCCTGGGTCGCTTCTGCCAGGGTTTTGCCCGCGATGGAAAAACTGCCGATATATGGAAGAAAAACCCTGCCGTCCGGCGTGACCGTCTGGGTTGTATTCAGGTTCGGTAAAGAGGTGTATTTTACGGAAATGGTATCGGAAATCTGCAGCCGGTAAGCGGTTTGCTGAAACTGGTAGGCGAAATTATAGGAAACAGTGATGACATCGTCCACATGCAACGATTTTATTCTATTTTCTTGGGTTGATACACCGTCTGAAGCATTTAAAGGCAGGACCTGGATATTTTCCGGTGGAATTTGATTTTTACTGCTGCAACCGAACACCCCGGAGAAAAGAGCAAGCACAGCAAAGAATAAAACGAATCTACGTTGCATATTTTATAAAACCTTTAGAGAGAATTAACTAATACCGAACGACTCATTTATCAGACCTACTTATTTCATTGAGTTTATCAATGTCAAGCTTAAAAATTCGGCTGCATAAAATATACTTAGGGTATTATTTTTTTCTTAGTCTATAAAATTGTTATTTATCAATAACAATATTTTTTATCAGTATGCGCCTTTGTGATTAAGGACGACAAAAATAGTCTTAAAAAGTATTTTTAAATCAAAAAGCGGACTTTGTTGTTGAATGTAATAAGCATCCATCAGAACCCGATCACCAAAATCCACATCACCTCTTCCCATAACCTGCCAGTAACCGGTTATGCCCGGCGGCACAACAAGCCTGGCAAGGTCTGACGGGGCGTATACATCCGTATTGAATGATGTTGGTCTTGGGCCGACCAGCCTCATATCACCCTTGACAACATTAAGAAGGTTCGGCAGTTCATCCAGGCTGCATTTGCGCAGAAATCTGCCGACCCCGGTGATGCGGGGATCATCGGTCGCTTTAAAATCCGGAGAATCCGAAGCATGCAGGTTCAGATGCATCACACCGAGTTTCAATCTATCAGCGCCGTTAACCATTGTCCTGAATTTGACCATCCGAAACCGTCGCCCCAGATACCCGGTCCTTTCCTGAAGGAAAAATATGGGGCCCGGACTGTTCAGTTTTATCACCAATGCAATCAGACACAACAGCGGCGCAAAAAAAACAAGCAGGCATAAAGCCAGAAAAGAATCAATACATCGTTTTGTGTACGACAGTGCCCAGGGCCTTCCATGGTCGCTGTCAAAAAACCACCCTTTGCGGGGTACGCTTTGGATGTGCTCGTTAATTAATGCCCTTGTGTTATTGGGCTGTCTTTTATTGATAAAAAACAGCTCTTTATCAGTAAACAGCCCGCCGACCTTTAGCGATCTTACATTTCTTCGAAAATACTTTTCGACGATAGCCGATCTCACGGCAAACATGCTAAACTCCTTTTCCAGCTACCTGATTCAAATCAATTCAGTGCAAAACCAAAAACTTTCAAGCCCAACAAGGCTTATCATTCTAAATCAATGAAATGTACCGGCATCAAGATGAAAAAATTCCCATGTCATCTGCAATGAAGGGCAAACTGTTTTCAGCAGACCCTTCGGCATAATAAAGCGAACGGAATCAATCAAAACGATGCACAATTTGCACCATAGACCATATTTATTTGATTTTTATTAACTGGAATATTCTAAAAACAATCCTTAAATATCGTTCCTCCGGCCTGCCTTTCGCCGCCAGGGAATGAAAACATCTATCGTACTAAATGTGCCCAGCCGTTTCATAACAGTGCAAGTTTAGTAACTTAATGCAAATTTCGTTACTTGCAAGATCACCACATTAAAAATTACGAATTAAAAATAAATTCTTATGCGAAATTTAAATATGGAATCGTATATTCGTATCACCGTGTTGATCCAATCCCAAATGGGGCGCTGAAAGAAGAAAAGAAGGAAACAAAGCCACAGCCGGCACAGGCATTGACAATTGCAGCCCAGGCCCTTAGATTCAGGTAACAGCGCTAACCGCGGACGAACAGTGCCGCTTTTTAAGGAGGCAAAATGAAAGCCACTCACTATACAAATATTCCGGAAACAAAAATAGACAACGACTTGGTCAAACGCGTCACCGGCCGGGTACTCATCGGCAAAGCGGATGGGGCCCCCAATTTCTGCATGAGAAGATTTGACGTTGAACCCGGCGGCCACGCCCCCCGGCACACCCATGACTGGGAACATGAAATTTATGTGGTTGAGGGCAAAGGCGAGGTCCTCATTGGGGATCAATGGCATGAGGTGTCCCAGGGCAGTGCGGTCTTTATCCCCCCCAATGCTGATCACCAGATAAAAAACAGCTCCGATGGGCCTTTGGCCTTTCTTTGCCTGGTACCGTCACAAGCCCCGGAGATGTAAATGAAAACTCCCAGGACCTGTGTCACCCCCCGGGGAGGGTTTGTGGTGGGTATCCATGAACCCCGATTTGCGGTGGATAATTTCAGGCAAAAAACAAAAAAAGATATGCTTGGCCGGCTGCCCGACGGCAGGCCGGTGGAAAACCTGACCAATTACCCCCAGGGTCAGGTCCGGGCGGACGCAGCGGATCGGATTTATGAAGTCGCCAATGCATTCCCATTCCGGGGAAGTACATTTATCAATTCGGCCTGGGCGGACCACAAGGCAAAGCGGCCGGATACCATACAACTTTCCACCCGGCCGGATTGTTCCTTAACCGCCGGCCTGGAACAGTGGCAAAAGGAGAAAGGGGGAGCAAACGCGCTTGTGGGCCGGATGCTCACCCTGCTTCCCCGCCCCCTGAAACTGGCCCTGGCCCAGGCGTCTACAGATCCTGACGACCTTTGCGCCCTTGCCTGCCTTGCCTGCGACTTTGTATATGATAATGGAGAGGATTGCCCGCCCACGGGTGTTGCCTTTAAAGAAAATGATCAGGGTAGAACCTTCCCGGTCATCCACGACCATGATCTCTATGATGTGCTCGGCAACAACCCCGCCCTGCCCGATGCCTACAAAGAGCTGATGGTGCTCAAACCCGGCATCCAGGGCAACAGTCCCATTGTGGGAGAAAGCCTGGACAACACCCATGTGTTTGAATATATGCGGGCCAACTCATATATTCCCTGGGGCCACTATGCCAGCAACATGGCCAACGATCAGATCCGCTACCGGGCGAATGACCTGACCCCGTCCGACATGGCGGGTATCCGGCATCTGTATTACCAGCGCATCTATGCACGTGTTGCCCGGATGCTGGGTGTGACGGTTCCCGCAACAGACCGCAGCCTCTCTGTAGCGGAACTTGAACAATTGCGTATCGATATCACAAAGGCCATGGCATCAGATAACCACGGCCTGCAGGACGAGGATTCGGCTTTTTTTACGGGGGCGTTATGGGGATGGAATTTCGGATTCGGGTTTGCCCAGTCCGGACACCGGCTGCATGCCTCCCACCAGATGATCCACCAGCAGAACGCCATGATCCCGGAAAACATCTTGGACAATGACGGCAACCCTTACGCCTGTTTTGCCTGCGGGGATCTCGTGACCGACTTTATCCAGGATTACAAGGCCGCCCACAACACCGATTTTTTCACCGCCTTCATCCAGGCCATTGAAACCAATCAACGCACCGACATGAATCCGGACGGCCCCGACGATCTGGTGGTGTGGGAAAATGACGAGGTGATGCTCTTCGCCCCCAAGGCCCAGGTCAGTGAATGGGAGCTGATGCTGATGACCAAAGCCCCCTGCTCCCATGTGCTTGCCGCAGATACGCAGACCCGGGAGGCCCTGGACACAGGCATCCGCATTGCCATCCAGACCCTGGAAACCTTAGGGGCACAGATGGTCACAAGTGTGGAGTTTTCAGGCCGCTTTAACAGCCCGGTCACCGACCAGCACCTGGTCTACTCGTTTATCCCCCGGCTTCCCTATGCACCGGGCACCTTTTCCGAGGCCCAGATGCGCTTTATAAGCGGATGCTACCCCGAAGATTTCGCCCTTGCCTGCCGCAACGTCCTGAATAAAGGATAAGCGCGGACGCAAGAGAAACCTCACACAACCGGTTTCCTGCGGTAAATCAACATGCTTGGCGAAGCCAGCCCGAATGCAATAGCACCCAGAATAAAAAGGGTCTTAAGCCCGTTTTCCGCAGCCACACTCAGGGTCTGGTCTGTAAAATGGCCCGAGGCAATGGCCACAACGGCAATCATGGTATTGTAGGCAAAGGTGCCCGGAATCATGTGAATGATGGCGGCAACGGTAATGACTTTCGGGTGGGCCCGGTATTTCTGGCCCCATCCGATACCGTAAAAACTGACACAGGCCGAGGCCACAAAGGTTGACCAGATAATGTGCAGGCCGTGGTGCATTAAAAAAAATTTCACAAAATAGCCTAAAAACCCGCCAATGGCGCAAAAGACAAGCTGTCTGGCCGGGACGTTAAAGGCCATGGCAAACCCCAGGGCCGGGACCATGGCATACGAACAATTGAGCAGAAATCCAAAATCGATTCCCATCTTTTATATCCCCAATATATTCATGGCGCAGATCATGCCAAGGGCCGTGGCCAGGGTGATCAGGGAGGCCGAAATCCACCGGGCCACCCCCATGTTCTTAAACCCTTTGACCATATCGGAAAGGGCATTGACCAGGGGAAAGCCCGGGACAAACAGCAGCACGGAAGAGTGCACCGCGATGGAAGGGTCGGCACCGATCTTGAATTTCAGCGCCAACCCCGACAGGCAGGTGCACACCAGGGCCGCGAAAAAGAAGCAGGCCACCGGGCCGAATGCCCGCTGCTGTAATTCCCGGAGCACGGTTTTCCCCAGGGTGGCGGCGGCAAAGGTAACCAGACACACTTGAATGTCGCCCCCGGCCAACTTGGCGAAAAAAGCGCAGGAAATTCCGATGGCAACGGCCACCAGATGCTTGTTATAGGTTGTGGCGTCCAGGTTGAAAATGCGCCTTTCCATCTCTTCAATGGAAAGGCGCCCCTGCTGGGCCAGAATGATGGTCTTTTCAACGGCCATCACCTTGCCCATATTCACACCCCGGTCCGGACATTTGGCCGTCAGGGTGGCCCATTTGTCCGCTTTCATCACCGACACAACCATGGAACTTGAGGACAAAGATATCTCTGTGAAGGCCATACCGTATATGGCCCCGGTCCGTTCAATAAAATTTCTGATCAAGGCGCTTTCGGCACCATACTCAAGCAGGTTGCGCCCCACAGCCACACAGACCCGCAGCACATGGTTCAACTCCTGCTCAAGATTTTTTCTTTCTGTATACATCACGTTTTTATACTATTGCTAAACCTAAATTAAACAAGACCCTGATCCATCATGGCGTCCGCCACTTTAACAAAACCGGCAATATTGGCACCGTTCATGTAATTGCCAGGGGTTCCATATTCTTCCGCCGCATCCAGGCAGGCGTGGTGAATGCTTTGCATGATGCCTTTAAGCTTGGCTTCAACCTCATCTCTGGTCCATTTAATGCGCATGGAGTTCTGGGACATCTCAAGGCCGGAAACCGCCACGCCCCCGGCATTGGAAGCTTTGCCCGGCGCATAAAGCAGTTTGTTATCCAGAAAAATATCAATGGCGTCAGGGGTGGAGGGCATATTGGCCCCTTCGCACACAAGATAGACACCATTGTTCACCAGGTTCTGGGCATCCTTGGCATTGATTTCATTCTGGGTGGCCGAAGGAAAGGCGCAGTCGGCTTTATGATTCCACAAAGGATTATGGTCCTGGTTGGGGTCAAGATCCGTATACTGAGCCTTGGGATATTTCTCCACATACTCTTTGATCCGTGCCCGCTTAACATTTTTAAGATACATGATCCACTGCAGGCGGGTTTCGTCAATGCAGTCCTCGTCATAAATATAGCCGGTGGAATCGGACAGGGTCACCACCTTTCCGCCCAGCTGGTTGATCTTCTGGGTGGTATACTGGGCCACATTACCGGCACCGGACACCAGGCAGACCTTATCTTTGAGGCTTTCATTGCGGGTCCCCAGCATCTCATCGGCAAAAAAAGCAGAGCCGTATCCTGTGGCCTCGGGCCGGATCAGCGAGCCGCCCCAGTTCAAGGCCTTGCCGGTCAGCACACCGGAAAACTCATTTTTCAACTTTTTATACATGCCGAAAAGAAATCCGATCTCCCGGCCCCCCACCCCGATATCTCCTGCCGGGACATCCGTGTTATTGCCGATGTGGCGGTACAATTCCGTCATAAAACTCTGGCAGAACCGCATCACCTCAAAGTCGGATTTCCCCTTGGGATCAAAGTCCGACCCGCCTTTTCCACCCCCCATGGGAAGGGTGGTCAACGCATTTTTAAACACCTGCTCAAAGGCCAGAAACTTCAAAATAGACAGGTTCACAGACGGATGAAACCTCAAGCCCCCCTTGTAAGGACCGATGGCGGAATTCATCTGGATGCGAAATCCTCTGTTCACCTGTACCTGGCCCTGGTCATCCACCCAGGGCACCCGGAACTGAATCACACGTTCCGGTTCCACTATGCGCTCCATGATGGCTGCATGCCGGTATTCCGGATTTTTATCAAGCACCGGTTTAACCGATCCCATCACCTCATAAACCGCCTGATGGAACTCTTTTTCGTAGGGGTCTCTGCCGCTGACAATATCCATTATCGTTCCCATATTACATCGCCTCCTGTTTTAAGGGTCACTCGCGCCTGAACGAAAATACTATTGTTTGGACGACGTGGTAGCGGGGCGTATGCCCGCAAAGTTACCCGGATGCAAACCTGAACATGGGTAACTTTGCGTTCAAACAATACTTATTTTCCGTCGTTGAAAAGATCGGCCATGGCACCTGCAAAATCGCCGACGGCCTTTTGAACATATTCTTCCCAATTTGTACCATGTCTATAGAAGGCCATGGAAGCAATTTTTTTGGTAATAATCGCATTTCGGTAGGACTTGAGCTTTTCTGCGTTCATGATCTTTAAAACGGCGTCTTTGCCCATACTTTCGGCCAGCACTTTGGGGATATAGGTTTGCAGCACTTTCCACAAAAGTTCTTCATCGGCGACAACCTCGTCAATGTGGTTGGCCACCACCCCCTGGAAGGAGAAAATCTCTTCGCTGGTCTTCTCGGAGAGTACAAACAGGGGCACACTGGTATCCGATTCGTGGATGCGGATGAGCATGGAGGTTTCAGCCCGGGCATAGGTGGCCACAAGATCCATGATATCCCGGATCAGTGCCCAGCGGGTATCCACATGGTTCAGGAGGCGCTCTTCGTAATCATCTTCCAGCAGAAAGGCGGTCAGCACCTCGGCCACGGCAGAGGAGAACACCCCGCCCTTGTTGGCGGAACTGTCTTTGATCTGCTTGATGCCCGTGGATGAGGCAATGAATCGCCGGGCTGCATCGTCAAAAAAGACATTGGCCCCTTCCACGATGTATTTTAATTCGGCAAAGTTTTCGGTAAACACCCGGACATTGCCCCGGTTGATGGTATCCTTGAATCCGCCGCAGGGAATAAACGCCTGGATATTTGCCTGTTCAATATATTTCCGGGTGGCCGGATCGGTCAGAAAATTTCTATGGAATACAGCGCCGTCAGCCACCAGGGTGCCGTCGGGCAGGGATATATCTTTGCCTTTCAGGGGCACCATAAAACCCTTAGGGCCAAGCTTTTCCACCGGATATCCCAAAGAGTTTACCCGGGGGGCAGTGTGGCGCATGAAGGCAATCTGGGTCAACGTCTGGCGGTCCAGGCCGTCCGGATCAAACAAAATAGACCCGCCATCAATGACCAGGCAGATTTTGCCTTTGTAGCACTGAATCTCATTGGCACCCAGATCGCCGTCCGGGCCGCCGGTAATCATCAGATTTAAATCCGCCTCTTTTACCCCGTAGTGGTCTATCATGGTGCGAAATGCCCCCATGACAGAAGTCGTCGTCATGCCGCTGATCTCAATCTTGTTGCCGATACGCTGCCAAATCTCTTCCATGTCCGAGGCAATCATATCGGTTTTTCCGTTCACGGCAAGTTCCGTTGAATTTTCGTCATGGACCAATAACCCGAACAGATCCCCGTTATCAAGGATACCGTAGGTGTCATGGGGAATACCGAAACTTTTACCCGTGGTAATGGTCCGCCAGTGGTCGTATCCCCGCTCCTTTGCCCGCAGGGCCACCTTGTCCATCAACGGCGCTGTCCCCTCGTCCGGGCCAAAGAAGATCATTTCCGGCTTTTTATAGTGATCCACCACATCCTGATCCGGCAGCATCAAATCCATGATGCCGTCGGTGTAGTCATACAGGGCCTGCATGCTGTAGGTGGCGTACAAGGGATGGGGCACCACCACCCCTTTGGAACCGCTTTCGCAGATATCCTTATGTTTCAGGCGCTGGGCCTTGGGCCCTAACGCATAATTGAGCATCACGGCGTTGTCCAGCTCCAGGGCATGATTGCCCGGCGTGACCCGGATCATGCGAAGCCCGCCCCGGGCAATGTCGTCGGCCCGAAGGTGGGTGCCGGTGGCATAGTGGCCGTTGACAAAAAAGACACCGAAGACAAACTGCTCAAATACCAGGGGGTCCAAAATACGATTGTCCATCCTGAAGGCAAAGGATCGCTTTTCAGGTTTATAAAAATTGGTCTTTAAGGTGGCACGGATAAATTTGAACATGAACGCAAAAATATCCCGGCCCAGGGGATTGTCCATGAATCTGACGGCCAGGGTATTCTCGAACCCTGCCCAGGCACGGTTCAGTTTATCTTCATCGCAATCGCAGGGCCCTGAAGGATTAAACCTGTCATCAAACAGCTTAAACAACACCTTAACCAGGTCGGGATTGGCGCAGACGGTCTCCATAATTTTGCGGGACACATAGGTGAACTTGTTGGATTCGTGGACCCTGGAGGCGAATGCGGCCTTGTGATCGGCATTTTCCAGGCTGTCCATGATCTCTTTGTCACCGTGGGTGCCCCGTTCCTTATAAATAAACATATGGGTAAAATCCACGGCATTTCCGGCAAAAAGCATCTGCCGGAAACTTAAGGTGCCGTCCACGTAAAGCCTGATGATTTCAGACACCCTGAAACTTAAAAATGCCCGCAGATCATCAATGATCAGCTCTTGCAGGCTTCCGGACAAATCGCCGGAGACATAGATGGAGCAGATGGATGAGGGAACGCCGGCTTTTGTCCGGTAGGGCTCCCAGTACGCCCGGGTAATGGTCAGGCCATGGTCGGAAAATAATTTGCGCAGCAGCCCCACCTGGGGCTTTTCAAAATCAGAATTAAACATGAACCGGGTTTCGGCGGTATCGGCCATGGGAAACATCTCAATCACCGGGGTCACTTCGTTTTCCACGGTTTCCAGAAACATTTCGTAACGGCTGCGGGTCAGCTTGGGCGTCTGGTCATATTTTCTGTCCAGGCCAAAAAGAAAACGGGATCCGGACAATTTGTCCGCCGGCATATCGAGAATGGTTGCGGCCCAGAATACATAAGTGTAGTACTCTTTTTCCGGATTGTAATAGTATTCCCTGCGGTGGCCCACCAGCTGGCTGTCCAACATGGTCTCCATGGCCTGCCGGGTTTCGGCGGTGGCAATGCGAACCCTCGGGGCATGCGTGTTCTCCCAAAGCGAAAAATCAATGTCCGCCACCCAGGGGAACAGATCAACACAATCGTCTCGAACCCGAAGACCTTTGGCAATGGAGGAAAGTATATTGGTCAATAAATCCTTGGTTATAGTTTCAAAAAAATAGGGGGGTAACCCCAAATCATGAAGCAGGATACCGGCGGCTCTGTTAATGCAGTCGGCAGTGATCAAGCCTTGGGCGGAAAGATCAATGACCGCTTCATACAAAAGACTTGGGTTAAGGTTAACACGTTCGGCCTGTTTAATGATGTAAGTCCCAGGTGAGACGGGACTTTTGATGCTGGTTTCCATGAAGTCTCCTTGGATTTGACATGCTCATTTTGATCAAACGGTCTGCTTCTATACCCTTAGCCATACAGGGTCAATAATAAAGTTAGGCATTCATAAAAATAAGCACACGTTTTTTAATCCAGTCGAAACTCAATTTCTTAGTGCTTAAACGAGATCCTATAACTCGATAACCCCGTTTTTAGGGAATTTGTTCAAATTCAAGGCGGAAACAATTGATAGCCTTAATTTGGATGAAAATTTTAGATTGAAAGAGACAATTTATATGGAACATTATCACGATTTAAACTATATTACAAATCTGTTGAACATTTCATCAAATTTGACGATAAAACAATTTCATATGAGGAACTAAAGACATTGAAAGATGTCTCCTGACGCCTAAAGCGTCTCTCTGATCCGTTATAAAAAAACAATCAAATGTAAAATTTATAATCACCACAAACAAAGGAGAAGTTGATGAAAAACTTTAGTCTGGGGATAAAAATGGCGTTTGGATTTGCAATTATAATGGTCTTTCTCTGTATCGTTGCGTTTATCGGCTTTAACAGCATGTCAGGTGTAGTGGACCGTTCCTCAAAAACTGACGGTGTGGCGGAACTGGTCACGTCGACATTGTCTATCAGGCAAGATGAGAAAAATTATATCATGCGTAATGATGAAGCCTTTGTGGCAAAGGTGGATGAAGGTATTAAGGAAGTGATATCCAAAGCTGGTGCGATTAAAGACAGCTTTAAGCAAACCATGAATAAAGACCAGATGGACCAGGTGACGGACAGAATCCGTGCATATGCAGCAGCCTTTCACGAATATGTGGAACTGAGGCGGAAAAAGGCGGTTGCAATGACGACAATGCGGGAAAAAGCTGGCATTGCTTTGAACTTGATAGAGAAAATCAGGATGGAACAGAAAGCCCAGTTTGAGGAAGTGCGAAAAGCGTCAGACGAGGCAATGATGGACAAGCTGAAAAAAGCTGATGACGCAAACCGGATGATCAAATGGTTTTTGGACTGCCGCAAAAATGAAAAGGAATACATCATTTCCGGTGATATGAAATTTCTGGACACTGCAAATAAGCATATTAAAAACATCTATGACCTGTCCCAGGATCTTAAATCTCGTTTTACCAAGCAGAAAAATATCAACGATCTGAACGAACTGCAGAAAGAGTTGAATGGATACAACCTCGCGCTTAATTCATATGTTGAAATGACGAATCGCCAGCAAAAGGCTGAGCACAGCATGGTGGAAACGGCAAGGGCGGCGATGAAGGTATGTGCTGCCGCGAGGATCGACCAAAAGTCAAAAATGGAGAGCGAAATATCAACGGCCAACATGATTATATGGATCGGTACAGCCATGGCGATAGTGTGTGGGATTTTCTTTGCCGTACTTATCACTCGAAGCATTACCAAACCAGTGAACAGAATCATTGCAGGGCTTAACGAAGGATCAAGCCAAGTAGCCGCGGCATCCGGCGAAGTGTCGTCTTCAAGCCAGGCCATGGCATCCGGCGCCACCCAGCAGGCCGCCTCTATTGAAGAGATCTCTTCTTCCATGGAAGAGATGGCCTCCATGACAAAAAGGAATGCTGAAAATTCCAGCAGTGTCGACCGGTTAATGAAAGAGGCCAATACAGTGGTCAACGAAGCAAATGCATCCATGGGCCATCTTACCCAATCCATGGAAGATATTTCAAAGGCATCTGAAGAGACATCCAAAATTATCAAAACCATAGATGAAATTGCGTTCCAGACCAATCTCCTTGCTTTGAACGCCGCAGTGGAGGCAGCCCGGGCTGGCGAGGCAGGAGCAGGATTCGCCGTAGTGGCCGATGAGGTAAGGAACCTTGCCATAAGGGCAGCAGAGGCAGCCAAAAATACAGCGGCACTGATTGAAGGAACAGTCAAAAAAGTTAATGACGGGTCAGAGCTGGTCGCCTCCACCAATGAGGCCTTTACCAAGGTTGCTGAGAGTACGGCAAAAGTCGGCGAATTGGTATCTGACATTTCCACATCATCCTCAGAGCAATCAAATGGCATTGAACAGATCAACAGCGCCATTTCAGAAATGGACAATGTGGTTCAACAGAATGCGGCCAGTGCCGAGGAGTCTGCCGCTGCAGCTGAGGAGATGAGTGCCCAGGCGGAACAACTCAAAGAATATGTGGACGACCTTGTTATGCTGGTGACCGGGAGAATAAAACAGAAAGGGCGTTCTTTTCATGACATCAAGCCTTTGGCAAGGGGTGGGGCTAAAGGAAAGAAAATGATCACGTTACCTGCAAAATCCAAGGCCATACGCCCGAATCAGGTGATGGCCTTTGATGGAAATGACACGGATTTCAGGGACTTTTAACAAAAATTGTATCAGATGCTGATCCCGGCGGTGTGAATGATTCCGGGCCAAGGCTATTATAAATCGGGCCGTTACATATATTGACAAGCCTGCCGGACATGATAGGATGCCAGGCATTCTTTAACGTCGAACAGGATATGAACGTAATGCCCCTGAACACTGTATTTTCGCCTTCAGGCCCGGCCCGGGTGGCTGTCATGGAAACCCAGCCCGCCATCCCCAAAATATTTGTTAAACTGATCACATTGTCCATGGTCCGCCCTGCAACCTTAAGGCAAGATACGGTTCTTGAAAAAATCTGTATGGTGTACCCCGGGGTTACGATTGATCCGGAGAAGGTAAACAGGTTCAGGCAGGTGTGCGGATACGACACGGATAGATCCGGTGTGCCGGCAACGTATATTCAGTCCCTGTTCATCGGCATGATGTCAAAGTTCATATCATCTTCATGCTTTCCCATCACCCCCATGGGGCTGATCCAGACCGGCCAGACCTTTGAACTGATCCAGTCGGTGGCACCAGGTATGAAACTGGATCTTTACTGCCGGATGCTGGATATGACCCGGACGCAAAAAGGCATTGTCTCCCGTTTTCTCATGGAAGCGGCCGCGGCTGGCGATCATCCTGAAAAAAAAGCCGTTGCAGAATCAGAAGAAAGAGATCTGGTGTGGCAGGGAATTGCCACCTATCTGACCCGGGCCAAGTCTAAGAGACCCAAAGAGAAAAAGCAGCCGCCCCAGGACATCCCTTTGCCGGTGAAGGAAATCATTGAAGTGCCCCAAAATACAGGCCGGTGTTACGCCCGGGTATCCCGGGATTTCAACCCCCATCATCTCTATACCTGGACGTCCCTGCCCATGGGCTTTAAACAGCCCATTGCCCACGGCATCTGGAGCATGGCCCGGGCCGGGGCAAGTCTTGAAAAGGCAGCAGGCCATCCCGCACTCACAAGCATGGACGGGGCATTGAAACTGCCCATTTTCATGCCGGCCCGGATCACTCTGGGGTATACGTTTTCGGGAACCGATGCACGGTTTGAACTGCGGGACAAGGCCAAAGGCGTCCCGCACCTGAAAGGCAGTTTTCGCTTTTCTTAGACACAAACCTGATACCAAGTAAAACCTGAAAGGAAATTATGGGTTCCGCCTTTGCGCTGGCATGCGCATTTTTCTGGGCCTTTGCCGTTATCCTGTTTAAAAAAGCAGGGGAAAGTTTTTCGCCCATTGCCCTGAATATTTATAAAAGTGTTGTGGCCATGGCCCTGATCGGTTTAACCATGCTGGTCATGGGCATTCCGTTCTTCCCTGATACAGCCCCGCGTGTCTGGTGGCTTCTTATCCTGTCGGGATTATTCGGCGTTACCCTGGCCGACATATTTTATTTTTCCTGCCTGAACAGCCTGGGGGCAGGCATGGTGGCAGTGGTGGAATGCCTGTATCTGCCCGCCGTCCTCGTCTTTTCCTATATCCTTTTAGGTGAACGCATGGGGTTTTTAGGGATCGTCGGAAGTGCCCTTGTTCTTTGCGCCATTATCGTGGGTGCGGTGCCCCTAAAGGATGTAAGCGCCGGGAATTTAGGCAAAGGCCAAAATCTGTGGGGAATTTGTGCAGGGGTCCTTGCCATGATGTTCGTGGCACTGGGCATTGTGATCGCCAAGGAAGTTCTGGACCAGGCCGATGTGTTCTGGGCCACCTTTGTCAGGGTGGCCGCCGGGTTAGTCGGCCTTGTGCCCATTGTGATGTTTCATCCGGAACGGGTCCGGTTTGTCCGGGAGCTTAAATTTTCAAAGGCCTGGCTCAATGCATTTCCGGCAACGGTGAGCGGCAACTACATTGCCCTGGTGCTCTGGGTGGCGGGCATGAAATATACCAGTGCATCCAGGGCCGCAGTGTTAAACCAGATGGCCACCATCTTTATTTTTATCCTGGCCACGGTGTGGCTCAAGGAAAAAATGACGTCCCAGCGCCTGGCGTCCATTTTGCTGGCCGTAACCGGCGCATATCTCGTCATTCTCAATTAATGAGGAACCGAAAAGACAGGATCAAAAAGCCTCTTTAAATCACACGGGATTTGTTGTAATCAATAGGGCATGGAGCAGCCAACAACACCGTACCCCATGCGGGTCGCCATCGTGGATGATGAACCCATTGCATGCAGAGAAATAGCGCGAGGCCTTAGTCGCCGGTCTGATTATGAGATTGAAACCTTTGCGGATGGAGACGCTTTTGTCCAGCGCATGAAGGCCGTCCACTTTGACCTGCTGCTGTGTGACCTGAAACTGCCGGGCATGGACGGCATGGAAGTGCTTAACACGGTTAAAAAGATCTCCCCTGACACCGAAGTGATTATTTTTACGGGTTTCGGTTCAATTGAGACTGCGGTGGAAGCGGTCCAGGCAGGCGCCTTTCATTTTCTGGTCAAGCCTGTGAAAATGAATCTGCTCTTCTCTTTGAGCCAACGGGCCCTGAAATCTGTCCAGCTTGTCCGGGAAACAGAAGCGCTGAAAAAAGCCTTGATCAAACAGTCCAAAGAACAGTTTCTCATCGGCCACTCCCCGGCCATCCAGGACGTGCTCCGGATGATCGACAAGGTTAAATCCTTGAACTGCAGCGTCTTAATCCAGGGTGAGAGCGGCACCGGCAAAGAACTTGTGGCCCGGGCCCTCCATTTTTTAGGGGCACGCAAAAAGGAACCGTTCATTGCATTTTCCTGCGGCGGATTCTCCGACGATCTGATTACCAACGAATTGTTCGGCCATGAAAAAGGGGCCTTTACCGGGGCAACGGCCACCAAAATCGGATTGCTGGAATCGGCTGACAAAGGCACGATTTTCTTGGATGAAATCGGCATGATGCCGCCGAACATGCAGGTCAAGCTGTTACGGTTCATCCAGGAAAGAAATCTGCTTCGGGTGGGCGGCACCAAGCCCATTTCGGTGGATGTCCGCCTGGTGGCCGCCGGCAACCACGACATGAAAAAAGAGGTGGAACTGAACAATTTCAGGGAGGATCTCTACTACCGCCTGAATGTGGTCACTATCATGCTGCCGCCCCTGCGGCACCGCAAAGAGGATATCCCCCTGCTCATCCAGCATTTTCTGACCCGGTACAACAAACAGTTTAAAAAAGAGATCACGGGTGTGGACAAAAAGGCCATGGCGGTGCTCAACCAGTATCCGTTTCCAGGCAATGTCCGGGAGCTTGAAAATATCATAGAACGCGGCGTAGCCCTCACCGAAAACCAGTATATCGGCTGTGAGGACCTGCCCCGGGATCTGATGGAGCTTTCATTTACCAGTGTGGATGAATCCCAGTTCGAGTCCCTGGAAGAGGTTGAAAAAAAATACATTGAGAAGGTGCTGGAGCAGACCGCGTTCAACAAAGGCCAGGCCGCCCAGATCCTGAAACTTCCCAGAACGACCCTGTGGCGGAAAATGAAAAAGTACCGTCTGGAATAATCCGTTTTGTTTCAAATCGAATAATCCCATCTTTTCCAAGGCGTTTTGATTTCATAAAGGAGTAAAAGAGTATGGATAAATTAAGGGGACTTCAGCCGGAGCGTGTCATGTACTACTTTGAAGCGATTTCCCGTATTCCAAGAGAAAGCGGCAATGAAAAGGCGGTCAGTGACTATATCAAGAGCATTGGAGAAAAACTTGGATTTGACACAATTCAGGATGCAAACAACAATGTGATTATTAAGAAACCGGCAAGCCCAGGAAAAGTCGCCGCTGATCCAGTGATTCTTCAGGGTCATATGGACATGGTCTGTGCCAAAGAAAAGGACAAGGTCATTGATTTTGACAAAGATCCAATCGAACTGATTGTGCATGGCGATTTCATCACGGCAGATGGGACCACCCTCGGTGCGGACAATGGCATTGCCGTAGCCATGACGCTTGCGCTTTTAGAAGCTACTGAAGCTGTTCATCCAAGCATAGAGGCTCTTTTTACGACTCAAGAAGAAACCGGCATGGACGGTGCCATCAATGTTGACGGCAAGCATTTCAAGGGCAAGAGACTCATTAATATCGACTCGGAAGAAGAAGGCATCTTCACTGTCAGCTGTGCAGGCGGTGTACGGATATTGTTCAGGCAGCCGTATACGAAGGTGAAGAATCCCTACAACAGATCCTATGAGATTGAAATTTCAGGACTGACGGGCGGTCATTCCGGCATAGAAATCCATGAAGGCAGAGCCAACAGCATTAAATTGCTGGGAAGACTGTTGAATAAAATAAAACGCATAGCGGGTATCTCTTCACTTGAGGGTGGAGAAAAGATGAATGCAATTGCAAAGCGAGCGAAAGCTGTCGTTTCTGTCAACGAAGACATTAGCCAAACAATTCAGCAAATTGAGAAGATCTTCAACGATGAGTTCAGAGTCTCCGACCCGGCACTGAAAATCACTGTTACAGAATGCGAAAAACAGGAATTGGTGATGAATCAGACATCCATGATGAATCTCATCAATGCCATGTTGCTTCTGCCCTGTGGTGTCCAGACAATGTCAAAGGATATCCAAGGATTGGTAGAAAGTTCAAACAATGTCGGTGTGCTTTATACAAATGAAGACATGGTAATCATTGAGAGTGCTGCCAGAAGTTCTGTCAAAACACTTAAGGATGAGATTGTTGATAGATTCTATGCTGTTGGAAAACTCACTGGCGCGCAGGTAGAACTTCAGTCAGAATATCCATCGTGGCCTTACAACCCAGAATCCAAAGTCCGGGAGACGATGAAACAGGTTTACGAAAAGATGTATGGCAGGAAACCGGAAATTATGGCCATCCATGCAGGCCTGGAAACCGGAATACTCTCTGAGCGCATTGGCAAGATTGACATGATCTCCATGGGGCCGAATATGTGGCATGTTCATACCCCAAACGAAAAACTGTCCATCAGCTCAACGGAGAGGACCTTTGCATTTTTAAAAGAGGTACTAAAGGCGCTGTAGAAATCCAAAGGATTTCATTCATTAACAAGTTAAGAACATGGCCGCATAATATTTTAGTCGCAGATTAGCAGAAAAAAACGACGGCTAATACCAGTACTCGCCGGGGTAAGTAAGGACGAACCTAAGAATCATTCACGTTGATAATTTCTGACAGCTTATGGCGCTAACATACTTTATTTTTTAATAAAATTCGTTCAATATATCGTATAGAAATATTGTTTTTTTACTTGCAGATAATTACGATGGCCAGATGAAATCTATCATTACAGTTATTTAAGAGGGGGGAATTATGTCAAAAAAAATTGAAACAGTCGCTATCAGTATTTTTTTCTGCCTTGTTTTTTCAATCGCGTTTATCAATGCGCCAATACCAGCCTATGGTTTTGAGATTTCTATTGATGTGGCACCGAGCACGTTAAATCTCGAGAGCCAGGGCACAGTCGTAACCATACATACCAATATTGCCTTTAGTAGCGTTGATGGCGGAACCGTAACCTTGAATGGAATACCAATAGATTGGTGGAAGGCTGACAACCAAGGAAATTTTGTTGCAAAATTTGTCATGAGTGAAGTCAAAGCTCTCGCTGATACGGGGGCATTAAAAGTTCCTGGTGAAAACGAGCTTAGGCTGATCGGCTATACTAAAGACGATGCAGAATTTACCGGGTCCCAAGACATAACAGTTATAGACATAGAACCAAGCGGTTCCGGCGGCAAGCAATAACGTATTGCCTTTAGAATTCCTGTTCAGAGGGGTCATCAGAGGGGTCATCAGAGGGGTCAAGTCGTCCATTGACTCATATGAGCAAACATGTTGATCTCCCTGAAAATTTTTGAGATCTTGTTTTTGCATGAAATACTGTATAGGGCACGTAACTGTTTGATGAGTCAAGGGCCGACGACCCCTTTAATTCTTTAATTTTATTCTGACCCCAATTATCTTGATCAATCAGGCAAGGCGCTTGATGGTCACGCGCAGACTGCCGCTGTTGTTGCCATATTTGGATTTCAAGCCATTCGCGAACAATTGCAGTTCACCGGCCTTTTTTGAGGGGGGCAGCTATAAAAAGGGCACTACGGATAGCAAAAAGGCCGAAGGCGTTCTGAGATTCAAGTACTATAAGTTGCCAACAAATTTAGCTTAGAACATGTTGTCATAATATTTGGGAGCTGCATATCGATTTTGCACAGCGTCATCAACTCAAGCCCTGGCTCTCTGAGTCAGGCCCGTTACCCATTATAAATCCTATTTTTAATCAAAGGAAAAAAGTATGAAGCTACGTGGTATAATCGTTTTATTGTTAATCTCGGTATTTTCCACGAACCCAATCTGGGCGTCGCAGTTCAGTGGGATGTATGTATTTGGAGATAGTTTGTCGGATCAAGGGAACATTTTTGCCGCGACTTCGTCGAACTCGAATGGACCAACACCACCCCTTGAATACACCGATGGCATCAATGTCGGCAGATTCACCAATGGCCTTAATTATATTGACTATTTATCCGACAATTTAGGACTTTCTTCCCGTCCTTACCTGGCGGGAGGCACAAACTTTTCCTTCGGTGGTGCTCGAATCAGTAGCCATCCATATGGGGGCTACAGTCTGCTGCAGCAATTAGACCTATTCGCTGGTGCGTCAGGTGGAATGGCCGATCCAAATGCGCTTTATGTTGTTTGGGCAGGGGCTAATGATTTAGCCGATTACCTTAGAAGTTCCGGAACAATGCTAAGTCCGACTGAATCCGTTACTTACTTATTATCCGTTATTCAAGATTTAGCTGGATTTGGTGCCAAAAATATTCTTGTTTCCAATATACCAGATTTAGGATTGACGCCAATGATCATGGCATTGGGATCGGAAGTGACTGAGATGGCAAGCGCTTTAACTACAGGATTCAATGAAAATTTAGAGGCCGGTTTAGGCTCGTTGGAATCAACGTATGCGGATGTGAATTTTATTTGGTTCGATACGTTCGGTGCTTTTAATGAAATCGTTGCAGATCCTGTAGCAGCAGGATTCTCAAATGCTACGGAAGCTTGCTATAGCGAGTTTGTAATGCCAGATGGCACTGTCATTGGAGATCCTGACAAATATCTTTCGTGGGACGGTTTTCATCCGACTTCAGCAGTACACCAAATTTTAGCCGATCAGATGGCAGGAACTGTTGTACCTGTTCCCTCTACAGTCTTTCTTTTAGTTTCTGGCCTTGTCAGTCTTGCCGGAATCTACAGGAGAAAAAAACAGGCGTAAAATCTATACCAGTGTTTAAAGGCAGAAGCATAAGTGTTTCTGGCCTGGTCAAGTAAAAGCGGACACTTTTGTTAAGCGGCTTTTTTTAAAACCACAGTTTTTCAAATTCTTTTGGACTGATATGCCCCTAAATAGGAATGACGTCGGTTGCAATTATAAAACATTTCGATGTAATCAACGACGTCTCTCCGGGCGTCCTCTCGGGTCATGTAGTTTGTAAAAAAGACCCTCTCAGTCTTCAAACTACCGAAAAAGCTCTCTGCCACGGCATTGTCCCAACAATTCCCTTGGGCGCATTCCCATTTTCCCGGTCATGCCGCCGGCATTGGATTGTGCGTGGTTGCCATGAGTTTCAAACAATCCCAACGCCCTGCTTTAAAGTATGATCGTAGCATAATCATTTTTTCTGCATTTTCCCGATACCAAAAAGTGCATGGACCTTTCAGACGTAAATTCACCACCCTACGAATTGAACTTTCAATAGCACCGCTGCCAATAGGTAAATTCAACGCTTTTACAGTTGGGAAATCAAGCCGTCTTTCATTGCGCACAAAATAATCCCGTTCCGTCTTAATAGCCTTACTGTTTCTGCCTCGACAAAGTGTCTGGACGGCCTGTACTACGTCAGCGGCTTTTCCTTTCAGCAGGAAGCCCCGCTGTTTTGACACCCAGCGTTTGCGCTCCTTGGATGACCAGGTCTTCTTTAGGGCTGATACTTTACCCAAATGCTCCACGGCATGGTAAAAATCAAGAAGTTCATATACTCGCTGAGGAGCCAAACCCAATGCTTTGATCAGTCCGGGGATCCGGTTCCAAATCCAATGTGCTCCATCTGCAACAAACAGTATTTTATCGGACTTCTGGATATGAAGGGCGTTCAAATACCCCTTTAACAGGAGGAATATGCCATCCGGACCGCTGAAACTGCCATCAATAAATGGTGAGAAGCTTTTTTCTTGTTTTCCCTGGGCATCCACCACATAAATAATCAAAAGTTTGGGTTCTCGCCACGCCCCACGAAATCGGGTTCTATTTTTTGGGGTTTTGGGACCTCTTTTCTTCTCTCTTAACCGTGTGCGTCCACCATCGGTGCTTATAACCACCCGTCGCCCTTCAAGTGAATCTCTCTCATTTAGTGGGATTCGCCCCGCTTGTTGCTCGGCTCGGGCCCGTTCTGCGTAACGATAGGTGAGTTTACGGATAACCTTTATATCCAACACCATACCATGATCACAAAGCACTTGACGGACTTCTTCAAAAGAACTCAATAAGGCCGACCAGGCACTCACCATAGAAGCCAAAGCTGGTGAGCAGCGATCATGGATTCCAAGAAGGATTAAACCGGCGTAGGCACCTTTATATCTTTTTCGATTTCGACGGTCACAGGATCGCCGATAATATCGAACACGAACATCAACAGAACTACCTGTACAACACTGAATCGAAACGGTCTCAAGCCCTTCGCTTTTCATCCGGCCCGGCCAGCTGGACATCAATTCTTTTTCTTGATCGACCTGATCATAGGAATTTAATGAGCCCTGGATGCTTTTTTTAAAAGCAAGGCACTCAGTCGATTCGTATACCCAAGTATTTCACGTTCTACCTGCTCCAATTCTTGAGCATTGCGAACCAACCTCGGATCGTCTTCCAGTTCTTTCAGGCAAGCATAGACTTCCTCAACAGTATTGCAATCTTCAGCTTTTTTCATCAGCACAGTCCATTTTTATAGTCGTCTCAGCGAACAGAAACTATCACGTTTTTTGTTCTCAAAGATAGGCTTTTTTCAAACCGGGAAAATGGGAATGCGCCCATTCCCTTTCCGGCTCATGCTGCTAACCATCCCAAGGGTATTTAACATTTTCTGGAAGTTTTTACTGCAATAGTGCACTGGTACGGTTTAATAGGCCATAAAGACAGACTTCAAGTGGTGGTAAGACCTATATTTTTTATGTCATCCAATATGTTGTCAATACCGAATCCCCTTTCCTTTACTATGGTGAAAAGCAGGCGAAATGCTTGCAGCGCTTCTTCTGTCCCAATCTCATTTGAATTATATTCAATCGCCTCGCCTTGTTTTACTAAAGATCTAACATCTTGACGACTCAGCCTTTCAAACACTTTTACGTCATTGACATAGAATTTTCCTTCAGCCTTTAAAAAGTACAAAATAGAACTATTTGTGCCTTCGTGATCTAAATTTTCTATGCACCAAGCATATTTCTTATGATATAAAAAAAACCAATAACTATCTCTGTTAATGACGGTTGATATTTTGTCAGAATTGGCAATCATGGAATTGGTAGCTGCTACTATTTTACTCATATAATTCTCCAAAAAATTTGTTGAATAACTATGTTGTTTGAAAAGTGGTTAACTTCTGTCAGTTACCTTGCGCATGCTGTTAATCAGATTATTCACCGAAACCGTTGCGATACCCGAATTAATATCCGACATGGCATAGGGAATAACCAGTTCATTAGTATGGATGATTGAGCCGCAGGAGTAGACAACGTTTGGAACATATCCTTCTCGCTCTTTTTCTGTGGGTATTAAAAGCGGTTGTTCAAGCCGTGCAATGACTTTGCAGGGATTTTCAAGGTCAAGGAGCATGGCACCAATACAGTACTGCCGCATGGGCCCGACACCATGGGTAAGAACGATCCAGCCTTTTTCTGTCTCTATGGGAGAGCCGCAGTTGCCGATTTGAACAAATTCCCAGGGATACTCCGGTCGCTGGATAATATGAGAAGTCCTCCAGAATTGCAGGTGTTTTGAAAACATTATATGGTTGTTTTCGCCATCCTGCCGGGACAGCATGGCAAATTGGCCGTTAATTTTTCGGGGGAACAGGGCCAACCCTTTATCCTGCGCCGCCTTGCCGTTCAGCATTGTAATTTTAAAACTGATAAAGTCTTTCGTTTCGATTAACTGGGGGAGAATCGTAACCCCATTATATGCGGTATAGGTCGCATAATAGGTTGATTCACCCGTATCATCAAAAAATTGAACAAACCTGGCATCCTCTATCCCGCGGCTCTCATTTTTAGAAACTGGAAAGATAACCCTTTCAGATATTCGATGATCTGAATGGAAGTCCACCTCATAATTAGAATCAGAAAGCCAGTTGATAATCTCAAATGTTTTATTCTGCTTGTTTGGGGTAAAATGAGGATGTTTATGAAGACGTCCCATCTCACGGACCAATTGTTCTTTGCTGAATTCTTCGGGAAGCGCATTGAGAACACAGGTGCAGATATCATTATCCGCCTTCATTTCCTTGAGCTTGTGCTGAAAAAGCTTGCGCTTATAAAAAGGGTTTAACTTCAGATCCGGTGTTTCCACAAACTCACTGACCGGATCAAACCGGAAGGTGTTGTACCGGTTGAGCACGCCGCTTCTGAAAACAATGGAGGAAATATGCCCTTCTCCGGTGGCCCGCAAACTCATGACAAACCGAAGGCTGCCTTCTTCAAGGTGGTCTTGAACCGGATGGGGAACAATGGACGGGTTGAACAGAGCGGCAGATTCAATGGCATACTCCTTTGTAAAATAAGCGCCGACCAAGGCGCTTTCAGTTTCACTCAGCAATCTGCCTTTTTTAATATGTTTTTTTACCAGGCTGAAATGTTTTTCAAAAATGTGAGTCAGGTCTTCATGTCGCCTGGAAAAATTTTTTATGATCTGTGTTAATAATTTTTGTTGTCTGCTTTCAGACAACCCGCGGATTCGTTCGATGATCAAGGTGATGCGTTTTGCATCCTCGGGAAGATGAGGCCTTGTAATGACACGAGAAGTATCCCCGACAATTTTGTTGGGTTTTCTTGTCACTAAAAGCTTACCATGATTTTTACTGCGCATATGTGTGTTTCCTTGATTCAATTCGGGGCTACATGGGCGGACGGCCATATTCAAGGCACAAAGAGACAAGGTCTCGGACCTTTGCAGTACCCATGCACATCACCGTATCCGCGCCCCCCCAGTAGATTTTCACAGTCCCGTCATCTTCGGGAACCACGCCGCAGGTAAACACCACATTGGGGACATAGCCGGTCTGTTCCCAGGTATCTTCCGGCTGCAGGATCCATTGATCGGACACCCCGAGCACTCTGGCCGGATCGGCAAGATCATGCAGCGCAGCACCGAGCCGGTATACGGATCCGGACATGGTTTTAAAAACACCATGGTAGATATGAAGCCAGCCCTCATTGGTTTTAAACGGAGGTGCGCCCGGGCCGATTTTCATCTCATCCCAGTGGTAGGCCAACGGCTTTATGACAACCTGTGAGTCTCCCCAGTAGATGAGATCCGGGGAATAGGAAATCCAGATGGACCATGGCGAAATTTCTGAATGCGGGCGATCCAATCGGGCATACCGACCTTTAATTTTTTCAGGAAAAATGACCACATTACGCAGATCTGCCTGGGTGATCAAAGCAATCCGTTCAATTTTTTGAAAATCATCTGTACGGGCCAGAGCAATTCGAACCCCGTGGCGGGAATAGGCGCTGTAGGTGAGAAAGTATGACCCTTCCACCGGGTTGATACGCAGATCTTCAATACCAAACGCTTCATATTCGGCAAAAATTCCATAGGATGCCGGAGTCAAAAAAGGTTTCGGTAAAACTTTAAATGTAAACCCATCCGGACTGTCCGCCCTGCCGATAATGGACCGCCCGTTTTTTAAGTGGGCCCGGAAGAGCATGATATATCGGTTTTTATATTTGACCACCCCGGCATTGTGAACCGTTGCAACGGGGTACGGTACATCCTCCCGGGTCAGAATGGGGTTCTTCAGGTAACGCATTACAATATCCTGCATCGTATTCATTTGGATCCTTTCTCATAAGTCAGATTCTTCCGAAATCATCAGCCAGACGTTCAATGTCATCTTCGCCAAAATAGTCTCCTGTTTGAATTTCCATAAATACCAGATTTTCCTGGCCGCTGTTTTCAATCCTGTGTATGGATTTTCTTGGAATATCGACTGATTGTCCGGCAGTCACCGGAACTGTTTTTTCGCCGAGTGTCCACATGCCTTTACCACTGACGATATACCAGTGCTCATCGCGATACCGGTGCCGCTGGAGACTCAGTCGTTTTCCCGGATATACCACAATTTTTTTATTCTTAACGGTATTCTCATCGGAAAGTATTCTATAAAATCCCCAGGGACGGTGATCTTCACGCCTGGTTGTCTCCATGATCTGCTCATACACCCGGATATATTTTTTGACCATGCAGTCGATGGTAAAATGATCCATCACTGTCCGACGGCAGAATTCCCGGTCAATATCCCTGATACGTTCCACCGCGCCGACGGCCTCATGGATGCCGGAAACGAGAAATCCGTTTTTTTTGTTCCGGATAAGCTCGGGCATACTCCCCCGGTTGTTTGCGATGATCGGGGTTCCGCAGGCCATGGCTTCGATAACGGAAAGGCCGAAGGGCTCGTTGAAATTGATAGGGTGAAGCAGTGCAAGGGCTTTGCCTAATAGTTTATTTCTTTTTTCGGGTCCGACACTGCCCAGATAAACCACACTAGCATCATCGATGAACGGCTGGATATCGTCTTTAAAATATGCGCTGTCCTGGATAATCCCTGCCATGATCAGTCTTTTGCCGCATGCCCGGGCGATTTCAATGGCCTCTTTAGCGCCTTTATCCGGATGGATACGGCCGAAAAACAACAGATAGTCTTCCGGGTCTGTTTGGAAATCAAATTCATTTATATCAATGCCATGGTGAATGGTGTCAATATAATCCAGGTCTTCGGCCCGGTCGGCATCACTGATGGAAACATAGAATGTTTTTTTATTGTACTTGCGATACACCGGTAAAATTCCAGGGGATGAAAAACCGTGGATGGTTGTCACCACCGGTGTTCTGGTAAGGCCAGTATAGGTTAAAGGAAGAAAATCAAAATTATTGTGTATGATATCAAATTCTTCTGCATGATCGAATAATTCGGAGATGTGAAGACATTCGTATACCTTGGGAATGATGTTTGAATCCTCTTCATATCCCCTGGTGCACACGGCATGCAGGCTGCCGTGTGTAATCGAATCCCCTGTGGCAAACAGCGTGACGTCATGACCAAGGCCCACCAGGGCTTCAGTCAGCAATGAAGCTATCTTTTCCCAGGGGCCGTAGTGCCGTGGAGGGGTGCGCCAGGCAATGGGTGACAGCATGGCAATGCGCATAAAATTGTCCTTTATATTTACCCTGTTGAATAGGATGAAGACGGATGCAGCAGTTCATCTGCATAGAGTTTTTGCAGTGTCATTAGCGACAGCAGCCAGGCAAGCGTTGATTCCGCCCCCTGGTTCTGGTTGATGCCATCCACCATCAGTCCGTCCCGGCATCCGCCGTTTTTCGGGTCATACAGCGGCATGTTCAAATCATTGTGCCCCAGAAACCAGTTAAAACACATGACGGCTCGCTCGAACCATTGCCGGTCATGGGAAATGTCGTAGGCTGCGGCACATGCTTCAACCATGGTTTTGGCTTCGATGGGCTGCTGATCAAATCTGGCTCTTTCTTCTTTTTTTCTATACCAGCCGTGACAGCCGATGGGGACAAAATGGTGATCTGTCGTCTGGATGGACAGCAGCCACGTAAGACTGTCCAGACCCATCTTCACCATCTCGTGGTTTTCCATTCGATGACCCGATACCAGAAGCGCCTGGGACAGTTTAGCGTTGGCATAGTTCAAGGTATCCTCTATCCATGGCCAGTCATCGGTTTTATTTTCGCAGAACTGATTGAATAATCTTTCTGCCAGAACATCCCTGATCCTTTTGGCGTCACTGTCACCCGAAAATCTTTCCAGGTAGGCGTCAATGCCAACCAGACAGAATGCCACAGCCCTGGGCGCTTTGAAATTCTCTGTGGCAATCAATGCCTTTTTAAAAAGCACGGTACTCATGGTCCGATGATCTGAATTTTCCAGAAACGCCACGGTTTTTCCCAGGCACCAGACAGCCCGTCCGTGGGAATCCTCGGACCCGATCTCCTCAGCCCAATCTCTTGCGTAGGTCATAAAATTACGGAACCGACCGTTTTTTTCATTGTATGCGTATAAAAGAAATCCTAAATAATGGCCGCTTAAGGCATCCAGTCCAAGGCCGTTGGTCGGCAGATATCTTTGTCCCATGGCCGCCGCCAGCAGGGCTCTGGCATTATCATCCGTGCAGTATCCATGCAGTCTGCTGGGAATGGTATGATCTGCATGTTGCAGGATGCCGGTATCATCGGTCATGGATTTAAGGTGATCCAGCTTGATCTCGGGCAGGTCAAAGCGGGTAATGGCTTTAAGGTTTTCCACGTAGGAATGTCTGGGTCTTGGATGCTGGATTCGCTTCTGGCGAACCTCATTGAAGAGGTCAAGATAGTTTTGGCAGACTTTTGCCCACACGGCTTCCCTTGTAAAGGTGTATGCTTTTTTACGGATGGCGTGGCGCTGGGTATCATCGCATAAAAGGGCGTTAATCTGTTCTGCCATGGCGCCGGGATTGTTGAACGGTACAATTTTGCCCCTGCCGTCTGCCAGCATTTCCTGTGCATACCAGTAAGGGGTCGAAATGACGGCTTTGCCTGTTCCCATGGCGTAGGCAAGGGTTCCAGACGTAATCTGAGCCTCTTCAAGATACGGGGTGATGTAAATATCTGCAACACCCAGGAACTCACACAATTCTCTCAAGGGGACAAAATTATTCTGGAATATGACATGGTCGCTGATATTCAGATTATGAACAATTTGTTGAAGCATTATCCGATAGGCTTCCCCTTTGGTTTTCAGCACATGGGGATGGGTGGTGCCAAGGATGATATACATCACGTCCGGATATTTGTCGATCACAGCCGGAAGTGCCTGGAGCACGGTTTCAATTCCTTTATTGGGTGAAAGCAGGCCAAAGGTGAGTAAGACCTTTTTACCTTCCACATCGAATTTGTCTTTATTAAAACTTGAATCGATAAAGGGCATATCCGGAATGCCGTGGTGTATAAAAGCGACTTTCTCCCGGGGGATACCATAAATCTCCTGGAGAAGTTGTTCTGCTTTTCTGCTCATGACCACCAGTTTGTCCGACAATTCCCCCAGCTTGATCATGACGTTATGATATTCGGGAGAAGGATCTTTCAAAACGGTATGCAGAGTTGTCACCACCGGCATATGCAGATTTGACAATAGTTTGAGAAGATGACTTCCTGCGGGACCTCCGAAAATACCAAATTCATGCTGGAGACAGACAATGTCTGTGTGACTGATATTCAAAAACTGGGCGGTAATACCATAATCTGCTAATTTGTTCTGATTGATCTCAAAGCGTACTTTTTCAGGATATGCATAGCCTTCCATTCTGTCGTTCATGGCAACCGCCCAGCAATGGATATCCTTGGCCCGGTCAGATAAACCTTCAACCAGATCTCTTGTAAAAGTGGCTATGCCGCATTGTCTGGGCAGGTAATTGCCGATTACGGCAATGGAGTTGATTCCCTCAAAAGGGCGTTCTTCCGTTATCATACTCGTCTCCTGTTCCGGTTGTGGACAGCAGGGAGACATCATTTTCTCTTTTGCTGCCCCAAAACCGTTCTGTTTTTTTGTGAAACCGTTTCACAACAGTCAAATGGAGTTATTTTTTATGTTTGAAACTTACCTGAAATTTTTGTTCAAAGGCACACGCAATGATCTGGGCAACATGATTTTCCTGGGTAATGTGATCCATATGAATGACCAGATCAAATTCACCAGGGGAGATTTTTTCCCTGAGAAAAATTTTTTTGAAAAATTCATGATGGTCATCATCAATGATGTTTAATTTTCCTTCTGCTTCACTTTTCCCTATACCCAGCGTATTCGCCAATTTTTCAATCCGGTGCTCTTTGCTGCATACCAATTGTACCGATAAGATGGTATGGCGGGGCAAAATCAAGTGGGTCCCCCGGCCAATAAAGATCGTCGGTTCGGTATGAGCCAATGCTGTAACCGTTTTTGCCAGCTGTTTGACATAGTCGGTTTTAAAAAATTTTTTCTCAACGGAAAGAGACACAAGCAGTTCACGCATCTTTCCCGGAAACCGCTCATCGAAAGTCTCAATGATCTTTTCTGTAAGAGAAGAATCTTTTGCCATATGCTCTATAATTTCTTTATCAATCACACGATAGCCTGTTATTTCCGACAGAAAATCAGCGACTTCCATGGCGCCGGCACCTATCCCTCGGGATAAACAAATACAATGCTTTTGTGAGAAATGGCTGGCTGTTTTTATTTCTGCCTGGGCTCTTTCCCATTGTCTGACTTGTGTACCGGCCCAATCTGAGGCGCTCATCATTTTCTTGCCATAATATCCGGGAGGGTAAATCGTTTCTTTAGATGTATTTTTCATATCTTTTCTCCTTTTTTAGGAATGACTTCTTTAAAGCCTATAATTCATGTTACGTGCCAGGACAGAACACATCGACATCGTCGCTGTAACATCTTGATTCATAAAGCTATTAATAAGAAATTAAGATCAGCGAACAATTTGAAAAATTTTTAACAACTGAATAAAAAGGCCATATGCACCCAAACGGTCATATTTAACCTCGCTTTAAACGGTGGGCATCGGCGGGACGCCCGAGACAATCGCCACGCCGACAGGGGCGCTCTACTATGCCCAGGCCACGTCATCCTAATTTTCATCGGCTTCCAGATTAATTTTTTTCATCCGGATGATATGTTCAATCATCTTCTGTCCAAACTCACCTTTGGCCTCAGAAATATCTTTTTGAATACCCAAGGCGGTAACAATATTCGGAGATTTTTTGGCAAGCTCAGCTTTCAGGTAAAGTCCTTTTTCATAAATCGTCTGTCTTAGATTTTGTGTGAGCTTAATAAACGAGGCCTGCTCTGCATTCAGCTTATTTATGGTGGCATCGCTTAAATTCCTGTCATATCCTGGATATCTGCTGGACTCACCCCGCATTCCACTTTCCTGAAAACCGTACCGCATCATACCGTGTCCATATTGTATAATTTCATCGGGATTTTGGCCTGAATTATTGAAGGAACCATATCCTTCCCTGCAAATATTTGTACTCAAATCCTGACCAAAGGCATTGAAAGACAGCGTAAATATGGAACTGATAAATAAGGCTGCTGCCACTACTTTTTTAATACGATGATATCTCATTTTAAGATTTCCTAAGTTTATCCATAAAGAATGGATCTTTTGTATTTTCTTCGTCTTACTTTAACTTTGTTTCTCTTCCGATCTTGCTTTTTCCATGACTCTATTGTTCATCAATGCTCACGCTGGTTTTTAAATCCTGACCGGATTTCTAATTGTTGTCTTGCTTGTGAAAACATAATGTTTTTAAGCAGGGATATCATTAATAACCGATGTGAATGGACTCGAACGACCCAAATAGATTACCCAGCCACAAAACCAAGGCGATGACAGCCAGAATGTTAAGTATCTGCCGTATCCTCCTGTCCATGGGGATATATCTGTTGGCCAGCCAGAACAGAAATCCGACAAAGATTAAAATAATACTAAACTGTACAAGGTCTGTCATTGCTCCTCCTGTTTTCTTTGTGTGCATCGTTGCTTAGAATGTGGAAACCTGCCTGTGATTTTTTTTACCCACCCCGGAAAATGCATCGATATCCCTCCATGGGGTCAGCAATCAAGCACTACGCAATTTCTGCCGTTGGCTTTGGCCTTGTATAAGCATTTATCTGCTTTTGAAACCCAGGAGAGAAAATCGTTATCGGAACTATTTTTAACCAGCCCTTGGGTGACCCCGATACTGATGGTCGTAAAAATACCGTCCGGTCTGGATTCTTCCACCTCTTTTCGGATTTTTTCAGCCATCACAGGCACTGCAGAAGTATGGATATTGGGAAACAGGATGACAAATTCTTCCCCGCCATACCGGCACATCACATCCGATTTCCGGACAGTCCCCTTCAAAGATTTCGCAAGGTCTTTGAGTACGGTATCACCCCTTGGATGGCCATATTTGTCGTTAATCTTTTTAAAATGATCAATATCAATCATAAAGACGGCTAAATTTTCTTTTCTCCGCTCGGCCAGGGAAAATAAGCCCTGGGCAACAATTAAAAAGCCCCGCCGGTTAAACAGACCCGTCAACCCGTCAGTCATAGCCATGTCAACCAATGCCTTATTTCTTTTCCAAAGGCTTTGCAGCGTTTCTCCCAAAAGTTCCAATTCGGGTGTTGTATTGCCATATCGGATGAACATATCAATAAATATTCTGATATGGCGGTCATATGTGTCAGAGAGAACCGTATCTCCATTTCCTTTCACGGACTTTAAATCGTTAAAAAGAACTTCAAAGATCGGATACAGCATGTAGTATTCCAGCCGGTAGGCCAGGATAAATGCATTTTTCATTGATTTTTTTTCATCCCAGCGATTTGAGAGATCCTCAATTTTATCCAATATGGCGGACAATTCTTTTTGAATGTCCGATGGCTTATCAAAAATGCAAGGAAAGATGAAATCTTCAGCTATCAGCGCAACCCTGCTCCAGAAATCGGCATGTATTTTTTCTTCATCAGCCATCTGGACCCAGAACGCCTTGAGCTCACTTATTTCTTCTGCCTGGGAAAGCTTGGTATATATCTGTATGGCCTTTTGATTAATGGCAATACACAGACGAATGATTCCCCAGGTAATCTCATCTTTCATGTTCTTGTCCTTTCCTTGCACTTTTCCGGGGAAGGCCTCCACAGGCCCGGAAGTATTTAATCCGGTCTTTGGATAGTAGAAAGCGATTTAGTCCCCAGGGTCTCAATAAGCCGGTTGATATCCGTTGTTTTCAGATTCATTCCCCCTTCGGACACCGGAAGCAGAATGATGCGCTTGCCTTCAAGTGCTTCCGCAATTTTCAGTTTCACAATGGTCTCGGCCCCGGAACCGGCCAGGGCATTGTTCATTTCCTGGATGCCTTTGGCTTCGGCAATACCTTCCGCTTCAATGGCTCTTGCCAGAAGCTGCTGCTTTTCCAGATAAACGTCCGCCTCGATTTTATCCTTTTGATATTGACCGTCGGCGTTGGCAACCATTTTGTTCACCTCACCCCTTGCTTCTTCCAGTTTACGTTTATACTCTTCGAGGGCGGCATGTTGGGCTGATTTGTTTTTCTCCACCTGCTGGTCCGCCACTTTTTTATCTTCAATGGCTTTGGTGTACTCTGCATTGAACCGGTAGTCGTTGGTCAGCACCTTCTCAATGACAACGCCCATGGGTCCAAGAATCTTATCCAATGCGGCCTTGGCTTTTTCGGCTTGGGTTTCTCTTGCTTCAGCCACATAAAAGGATTCGGTCTTCAGCTCCCCGAAGATATCCCTGGGCTTGCTTCTGGCAACCGTCCTGACGATAGTTTCCCGGAGGATGGCATCGTTTGAAGCCACATACTGGAGAATGTACGGGGCCTTTGCGGCATCAATCCGGTAAGCAATGATCACATCAAGGCTGATGTCATTTCCGTCAATGGTTTTAAACAGCAGATCATCCTGGGTTTTGCGGTCCCCCCGGCTTTCTGAAAAGGTCATTTCAAGATTCTGCAGCTTGGTGTCAAAGACATGCCAGTCATTGATAAAAGGCAGAAAAAAATAGGTCGAGCCTTGAGCATACACATGGTCCTCTACGCCTTTGGGCGCAAACAGGCCGATTTTCCGGGTCCGGACACCGACTTCGGTTTCCCCTGTGGTATGAGGCATGCAGCCCGTGGTCAAAAGGCTTGCCGTCATTAGGATCACAAAAAGGATAAAACGTTTCACTTGGCACCTCCCTGGCGAACATCAAATAATTTTAGGGTATTGTTCAGATCCAGCGGATTGACCCCATGAGCACCGTCGCTGGGAAGGATAATTAGGTCAAGGCCCTTGTACGCCTGGGCCATCTTTAAGCCCACCATACGGTCGGAACCAATGCCTTTTAATGCTTCATTTTTCAGGCGCACGCGTTCGGCTTCGGACAGTTTTACCAACAAATCGGCATTGGCCTTTATTTTACGGGTATAGAGATCTTTTTCAGCAGTTTTTCGAGTCACATAGGCCCGGCCTTTTTCCATCTCAACGGCGGTGATGACCATACCCTCCTGGACAATCTTTTTTAACTGGGCTTCTTCCTTGGCGGCCCGGGCTGCGGCCTGGTTGGTAAAAACCATCTGATCCTGAAGTTTTTTGGCTTCAATATTCTTTTGGATTTCAGGGCTGTATCTGAAATAGCGAACCAGCACCTGGTCCACCTCAATTCCTTTCAAATTGAGTTCCCGGTTGAGATTATCTTTGGCATCTTCTGCCTTTTTAACCCGCATGGGGCTGTTATAAAATTCTTCGGTGGTCAGTTTACCCAGGGTCTCTTTCAAGGCAGGTTCGGCTTTGGGGATGATTCCGTTGTCTTCGTACAGTTTACCCGGGCCGATGGTGGTAAATACCAGGTAGGGATCCTGAATGTGATAGAGCATGGAAACATCCACATCCACAAAAAAACCGTCTGAGGTCTGGATATGGGCTGCCCGGTCTTTTCTGGCGCCACCGGCTGCCGTTTCTGGAAAATTGGTCAGTTCCAGCACCTGGATACCCTTGGGAAAGCGATACATCTGCTGCAGGCCGAAGGGCAAGACAAAGGAGAGTCCGGCATGGTAAACTTCTTTTTGAACCCCGCGGGATATTCCCACACGGATCACCTTAATACCGTATTCATTCGGCTCTACATAGGCGAATAAAAATTTATAGCAAAGGTATAAAATTACGGCCAATGTGAGCAGAATTTGAAATCCAACACCCATCCGCAGACTTGAGAAAAAACCGCCTAATGGGCCCTTAGCCCGGGTCAAATACTCTTTAAATTGATTTGTCTGGTTTTCAGTCACAGTCAATTCCTTTATGAAACACAATTCACACAAGTGGGATGAATCATGGATTTAAAAAACATATTGTTCTCGAATTTTCCGGTAGTAATACCCGTATATGGATAATGTCACGGCCACAGACGTCCGTTTGGGTCTTTGAATAATTTTATGCCATCAACCCTTTTTTTGCCTGAGCACCCGAACCGCATCCATCCCCCAGGTTTGGGACACTTTATGGATCTGAATTCTGAGCGGTTCAGATAATAGTGTTTTTGTTCCCAAAAGCACACCGAACTGATATGATTGGATGTGATTTTCCATATCTTTTTCGGTTTCCCATTCCCCCAGCAGTGAGAATCGATTCTTATCGTCAATGTCACAAAAGGCAAAACAGCTTCTGCAACCGGGGCCTTCTCTCACCGATTCAATCAGTGAGAGGAGGGTTTGCAGCACTTCCAGATGTTTTTCCGGATGTGCGTTGAAAGTCATTCTGACTATCATCATTCGAACTACCTCTTAAAAACATGCTGGAATATCGAAATATAAAAGATGGCTAAACGCCACTGAGGCCCCTCCCTAAAACTGCTTCTGAAATGCTCTTTTCCTTTTTTTGTTTTCGTTTCTCTTTTGGCGTCTGCCTGGCTTTTTTCTGTTCTTCACGCCTGCCTTTATCTCTTTTTCCTTTATCACCCATAATCTTTTCTCCTGGTTTAAAATCAGTGTTTTTCCGTTACTCTCATTCCTTGCTTGGAGTGTTCGCACTTTTAATAATGCAATCATTGCGCCATGGTTCTGACAAGAGGAATAGTTTTTTGATGATGCTGTATTTTAAGAAGAAACAAAGGAGGGAGAGAGATTATCTAAATAGAAAGGGAAATTCAAAAACGGTCTTATTTGTTCAATGGGTCATATCGTGCCTTTTTAAAGATTCCCGTAACCGATCCCGGGCGTGGCCGCAATCGGATAGGCCGCACGAAGAATGAGCCTCATTGGCAATTAAAAGGAAGCCGCTCGGGAGGAACGATGCGGAGTTTACGCATTCGGGCACGCAATGTGCTTCGATTGAGGCCGAGAATCTGGGCCGCACTGTTCTTGCCGCTTACTTTCCAGCAAGTCTGTTCAAGCACGCGGATGATATAATCGCGCTCAACCGCCTCAAGGGTTTTCAAGTTTTTGCCCAAATGGCTGTAGGATTTATCGAGATCATCAGCCAGATTGAGTTTGGGGCTTGATGAATTGATCACTGCACGTTCAAGAACATTTTCCAACTCTCGAACGTTTCCCGGCCAATGATAGTTTAAAAGGGCATTCATTACGTTTTGGGGAACCACCTTAATTTGCTTACCCAATCTCCGGGAAATTTTATTAATATAGAAATCAGCAAGGAGGGGGATATCCTCTTTCCTTTCCCGCAGCGGCGGCATGGTAATCGGAAAAACATTGAGCCGGTACCACAGATCGCTTCGAAAACGCCCCTTTTCAACTTCTTCCTCAAGATTTCTGTTTGTTGCGGCAATAATCCGTACATCCACCTTGATGGTGCGCGAATTTCCCAACCGTTCAAATTCACCTTCTTGAATTACCCTGAGCAGCTTTGACTGCAATTCCAGGGGCAGTTCTCCGATTTCATCCAGAAACAGGGTGGCTTTGTCAGCAATCTCAAATCGTCCCTTGTGACTGCGGTCAGCGCCGGTAAATGCCCCTTTTTCATGGCCGAAAAGCTCGCTCTCTATAAGGTTTGAGGGCAATGCCGCACAATTGACTTTGACCAGTGCCCGTTTTTTCCGGCTGCTGTAGCTATGAATTGCACGGGCCACAAGTTCCTTACCGGTACCGGTCTCACCCAGAACCATAACGGTTGTGTCGCTCTGTGCAATTTGCTCAACCTTGAAGAGCACGTATTTAAGCCCGTCACTGTGACCAATAATGCTCTCATGATTATGTTCCAGCTTAATCTCATCTTTGAGATATGCGCGTTCATCTTCAAGTTGCTTTTTCAGTATTGCTACTTCCTCAAGGGCGTTCTCGGCAAGCACCTTTTCATGTTCGGTCTTTTGCTGTTCCAGAACAAGCTGGGCGGTCCTTTTTTTCACTATGTCCTCAAGATTCCGCTTATAATGTTCTTTTTCAGTCACATCTTCAATGGCCAGTAAAATCAGCTCCACTTTTTTACAATCGTTATAAATTCTTCTGGCATTCAAATGCATTATTTTAGTCCCAATGACATCAAAAGAATGTTCCACTTCAAAATCATTAAACACGGTATTTTCAGGAAGTATACTCTCAAGTAATTCTCTGAGTCTGGGGATATTCCACTGCCCGTTGCCAAGGTCATAAATTAAAACGCCTTCTGTCTCCTCCTGCTTCGCACAAAATGTCATATAAAACGCTTGATTTGCTTTGACTATTTTCAAATCAGCATCAAGAATTACAAGCGGTTCACGGACTGAACCGAGAATATCAGTGAAAATTTCTAAAATGTTTTTTTGCATTCATGAATCCTGAAATGTTTATTGAATTCTGCTCTGATGTGTGGGACCGGGAATCCGGTGAACCTGAACGTTCATATTCAACAATTCCACTGGATCTCCGAATTGAGTGTAGATTGCCACGTCGGCTGCATCCCGGCCAAAAGCGATTGCAATACGACCTCCTTTCAGATCGAGTCGCGTCGGATCGAATGTGTACCACCGATTTCCTACGTATGCCTCAAACCAAGCGTGCAGATCCATTGGTTCAAGCGATTCAAGGTAACCCACTACCATGCGGGCTGGTATCGACAGCGCCCGGCAACAGGCTATTCCAAAATGGGCCATATCCCGGCAAACGCCTTGTCCAAGCTGATTTACTTCAGATGCGCTTATTATCTGTTGCCCGAGCCCCGGCGTATACTGTATTGAATCCCGGATATAATTAACAATGGCATCGCATTGATCGTACCCTAAGAGCCGGCCTGCTGTAATCGCTGCAGCCATTTCCGTGAAACGATCCGACTCACAAAACCGGCTTGGATACAGGAAAGGCAAAGCATCATCCGGTAAATGTTGCACGTCGATAAACGGCGCGCCTGGGGCAGTATCGCAGAACTCAGCCGTTTCGATATCAACGGACGTACTAACTGAAAAGAAACCGGCTGGTGCAACCAGTCTTTGACACAGGTTGCCGAACGAATCCGTAAATTCTACCGCGGGTACGCCGGGGGACAAGATATATTCTTCGCGTGTGATCCATTGCTGGCAACCACTGCGGGGACGAAGCATCAGCAAAAATGGTGTTGGAACAGACATTCGAAATTCAATAAGACAAGATGCGTTTAGCCACATGATAGTATCCTTCACTAATAAACTTGATATGATAGTCTCCCCCAAAGAGGCGTTTTATCCATTCATATTGACAAACGATCTTTTCTCCATTTCAGGGTAGATCTCAATCCCTCCGTTGCGACCATTGTGCCTTCGATTTCATCGAAAAGTGCAAAATTTACAGCATTTATTATATCAATATTTCTGTTATTATCGTTCGTGAATGGATCTCGTTTGAAAACTTCCTGATAAACATTTCGAAATTCATTCAGTCGACGCTTTGTGAAAATTTTATGAAAAAAACGTTTAGAACGCTGGGAGTATTCTAATTTATTGAGTCGTTTAATGATATATGCAAGCGTCCTGGCTGTCGGTTTAAATCCAAATATCTCTTCCAATACTGATCTAAGTGCAGACGATACCTCCAATGGATCAACAGAACCATTGATCTGTTCTTTGCTTTCATATTCAGGCGAGACAGACCTGTTTTTATTTCTTTTCAATTTTAGAGATTTTGTTAGCCTATGGGCTTCGACTTCACGGCATAATTGCTCTGCCTGCATGGCGGCAGCTTGCAGATAAGCACTCAAATTATAGAAACCTGAATGTATATGTTCAGGAAAAGTCTCCCCAATTCGGCTATAGCTATATCTATATTTATGGTCGATTTCACCCCATGCCTCCTCAAGAATTGTGCGTAATTGCAGCTCTATTTGAATGCTTTTAAATGTCTCGCTTACATCTGAATTCTCACCTAATTTGATCTGGTAATGGATTGAAGAATATCCACTATATTGGAGATTGATATTTTGTGGGGATACCTTGCCAAGACCTATTGGCAAAACAAAGGATCTTTTATAATCTGGTTTTTGTATGAATTTTAATAGGTTCTCTTCAACTAAAAATTTAAGATACGCTTCGACTTTTACAATGTCCGAAAGGCGCAGGCAAATAATCCGGATACCAATTATATCTCCAATCCTTTCATGAAAATTTTTGTGTGTAATAGGCTTCATATCAAATTCAGAATTCATATTCTCTTGGTCGATTTTCTCAATAAGTCTTGATTCATCTTTGATTCGATATAGTATCGTATGAATACTTTCTTTGGGCGCTGAAGGATCATCTCGAATGAGCCGGACAAAGTACTCAGCAAGTGTTTTGTACTTCTCTTTTTCCTTGAAAAAAGAGATTAGAAGATTATCCCTTTGTTGTTTTTTCAATTATTAAGTCCTTTTTCAGGCTCGTTTCGAAAGATTATGAAAGGTAAAGTAGCGGCCCTAAGATAATCCGTAGGATATAAAAAGTGCAACAGTTTAAATAAAGTCATTGAAATTATATCCTTGTAACGTATAAACTTTTTATGAAAAATAATCGAAATAAAAAAAGCCCTGAGTAGAAATCTACTCAGGGCTAAAATGTCACAGGGATAAAATGGGATACTAGATCACGGTCACATTTGCAGCTGCCGGTCCTTTGGGACCCTGTACAATGTCGAATGAAACCTGGTCACCTTCATTGAGAGATTTGAAACCAGATGCGTTGATACCTGAATGATGGACAAACACGTCGTTGCCACCATCAGCTTGTTCGATAAATCCAAAGCCTTTTAATTCGCTAAACCATTTTACAATACCATTTGCCATGTAGGCGGTCTCCTAAATAAAAAAATAAAAAATGAATCGTCTTCATCTTAAAGAATATTCGCTGATTTCCCGGGGAAAATATTTAAGGAAGAAACTCAAACAATCAAGTCTTATGACGATCCTACGTAGGATATATGAAAAGAAAAGGGTCTGTCAAGAGAATTAATATTTTAGGATTACACACCATATAAAACAGGCAAAGTTCTCACTACTTTAAAAGCCGATTTCCCCCTCATTGTTAAGTAGCCTCTGAATATATAAATTATTAGCGGTAGAATGCGTTGCTATTTCCGGGAGAACATATCCGCATCATCCCGGCAACCGCAAGCCAC
This sequence comes from uncultured Desulfobacter sp., assembly GCF_963666145.1. Taxonomy (NCBI): domain Bacteria; kingdom Pseudomonadati; phylum Thermodesulfobacteriota; class Desulfobacteria; order Desulfobacterales; family Desulfobacteraceae; genus Desulfobacter; species uncultured Desulfobacter sp. Next base: position 1,831,020 of record NZ_OY762614.1, read on the forward strand.
CAGGCAGCACGAATTGCCCCCTCACCTCATTGCCAAGTGTGATAAAAGAACGATCCTTCGCTATTTTTCAAGAAGGTCTTTCTCCTCTGAATCAATCATTTTTTGACAATTTGGGCATTCCATTTTGAGGGTTCTAACATATCCTTTCATCAATGGCATCTGACAATGGGGGCAAAAATATATTTTTAATTTCAGATCACTCTTTTTCTGTTCTATGTTTTCGGGTTTCAAATCAGTATCTCCTCCCTCGTTATCGATTTATTACAAGCTGTCTTTAAGATAAACTTTAAAGCTTTATTCAAATATTATCTTTGTTATTCCAAGCGTCTTTAATTCTTTTTTCATAATGATGCATTTACTCAATATTCGTTGCAAGGATGATACCCCCCAAGGATCCTCGTTAACAGGGACGAATCAAAAATAAGGCCGCTCTCAATCAGGAGAAACGGTTCATTAATAAAGACGTCTGGCCATCCACAAAGAATAAATATTATTGGTTGTTTTGTACCGAGGGCTAAACATATACGCAATGAGTAGAGTCAAGGGTAGGCGCGGTGGCAAATTTACTCCGTTTCCTACCCCTGCTCATCAAACCGGACGTGCGGAGCTACCGCATCCGGCTTTCCGACTGACTTCACCTTAAGGAACACGTCGTACGGTACGTTTCATCGGTCTCGGCAAGAGCACCCCAAGTTCGCCAAATACTCTCTCCGATGGAAACCGTCGTATGCCTCGTGAACGCACTTTGTGCCGACTGACCAGAAAGCGTCTGACGCGATTATAAACATGGCGCTCAACAGCACGATAGACTATCTGAGTCGTGCCGTAACAGAAGTAAGCACTCCAACCCTGTAATAGATCGTTGAGCCGATCCCTAACATCCGGCCATGCGCTCTTTTCACCGGGTCGCAGTATGTCTCTCACTTTCTGCTTCAACCGCTTTACGCTCTTCTTTGATGGGCTGGCACCCATATACTTTCTTCCTGTTTTCCGAAAACAGATTTGCCCAAAGGTGTACCCGAGAAAATCAAAATTCCCGTTTCGGGCATTTACAATGAGGGTCTTGTCCTGATTCAATTTGAGCCCAAGGCGCTCCATAACAACATCGGTCAGATTCAACGCTTCCGAGGCATCACCTCGACTCAGGATAACAAAATCATCGGCATAGGAAACAATCCGAGCACGAAAAATTTCGTTACACCCCTTGATCCGCCAATATTTTTTAGGAACCGGTTCATGTATATATTTGCCAATAGAGGACTGATAACTCCTCCTTGCGGCGTACCTGTCTTGTTTCTTCGACCACCGCTTATTTGCCCTCGACCATCCTTATCCCGCTTTTCCACCGGTACTTTGAGCCAGAGTTTAATCAGCCAGAGCACATTTCTATCCACAATCCTGCGGCTTACACATTTGATCAATTCACTGTGTGGAATCGTGTCAAAATACTTTGACAGGTCCGCATCAACTACATCTGTGTAGCCATTGCAGAGCAGTTGGTGTACCATTTGGATGGCATCCAAAGCACTTCGTTTTGGACGATAGCCGAATGTATTTGGCTCAAGATCTGCTTCAAATATAGGCTCTATAACCAGCTTGGTTGCGGTTTGAACTACCCGATCCCTTATGGTAGGAATCCCGAGAGGGCGACTCCCGCCATTTGGTTTTGGGATCATTACACGTAAAACAGGCTGTGGCTTGTATGTCTTTTCACATAATTCCTTTCTGATCCCGGACAGCCACACTTCGACACCCTTCTCTTCAATTTGCTTGAAGGTTACCCCATCTACTCCGGCCGAACCTTTATTGAGCTTTGCCGACAGATAAGCATGTAAAAGAATATCGGGTCGATATATCTTGTCATAAAGCAGATAGAATCGATAGTCCGGTTCCGACTTCGCCTTAAAGTAAATCTTTCTCTGGAGAATCCGAATCTTATTTGGTGTTTCCAGGCCCATGGCCAATCACCTCATCTCATTTCCTTTAAAAGAACATCAGAAGTAAGGACACTTCCCTCAACCGGCATTACCCGGAATCATTGGTACTATTGCCCTCTCCGACTCCCGCCCGAACCAATTCACTGATGGATTGTTACGGGTCACGACCCCGCATTCGGGACGGATCTCCCACGTTACCTAAGATACCTTCCTGACATGCTGCCCCCATTACCCCGGTGGATCGAAACGAGTGGGTCGGTTACATCCCCGTTTCGCTTCGGCCTTCCCCGAATCTTGGGCGGGTCGGCATCCACGACTTTACTTTCGAGGCCTGCTCAGGGTTCACTCGCGTTGCGGCCTGCCAGGTTGCTGCAGCCCTATAGGCTTACATGTTTCCCCAGAGCTTCAGCAGGAAGGTCTCCCGATCCCACTGTCTGGGTAGCTACCGGGATGAACCGACAATTATCCCGGACGGGACTTTCACCCGCTGGTGTCCTACGCCCTCGTGGCACACCAAGATGTCCTGCTTTGTCCGCCAGAAAATTGCTTTGCCCACGGGCTTGATCAGCGGGAAAAGGGTCTGCATGAGTTCCAACTGTTTTCCGACAATACGTCTAACGTCATTCGGACAGCGATCATTGAGATCACCTCGTATAAAATTTGGCTAATGATTTAAATCGTTCGTAATATCAAGGAAAACCCGTTTACTTAATTTGGCTGAGGCCGCATTCAAGATCGTCCGTAGTGCATCTGCGGTCCGTCCCTGCTTACCGATAACTTTACCGATGTCAGATTTACAAACTCGTAGTTCCAGTATTGATGTGTGCATTCCTCCAATTTCCGTTACACTGACGAAATCAGGTTCATCAACCAGAGCCCGGACCATGTTTTCTATAAGTATTCTCATTTCAAATTTTCCACCTGCCCCTCTCATATACCAGTCATTTAATGCCTTTCTTTTGTTGTCCGACGTAACGTCAATGTTGGTTATAAAGCAATCATGATGCCAATGTTACTAAAAAACCGGATATAAAATTAACACTCTGATTTATTAATATAAAATTTCAAGTTAACTAAGCCTGGTGTCGCCCTTAATCTAAAGACAAAAAGATCATATTTGTGCAATAGGCCATATGCAACCTCTTGTTCAACGGATTGTATCGCAGAATGGGGAGGGAGGAGATCGTATCATAAATTTTAACTTAGGCACAATATCAGAATAAAATACCCCAAAATATCAATCAACATAGAAAGGTATGTCAACAGCCCATTGCTCAATTCCTTTGATTCGGAAAATTTGATTTTCTATGATTTGCATGGCCTGCTTTGTCAGCCTTACGCCTTTTTTATAAGTTTTTTCCACAAAGGTCACAACTGGACGCCAGCCTTTCCAGGTCATTGTTCTTGCTAATCCTAAAATTTTTTCAACCTTATCCAAAAGTTCTCCATTCCAATGTTGTTCCAATCTACCCCAAATTCTTTCTACAGGATTGTATTTACTGTGATATGGAGGATAATAAGCTAAGCTAATGCTCACGGAATTTTCTTGAGAAAAAGTAACCAAACGATTCATAAATTGACTTCTTCGGCTGCTATTTTCTGGTCCATTATCTAAATTCAGAACCAAGGTATGTGGATCATATGCTTCCTTAAGAGTCGGCCATAATTGTTCTAACGCATCGACTATAAAATCTGCTGTAATATGACTTTCGCTGAAATAAAAGAAGGTTTCATCTGTTGCCGGAATGAATATGCCAAAAAGCTTTAAAAGCGTATCTGGCTGGAAATCATGATCACAGGCTCGTAAGCCATAACGATTGTATCCGCCTCGTGAAAATGGTCCCACTTTTATGACGGCTTTTGCATCCATTGACAATCTTATTATCCCCGGATTCGAATCTGCTATCCTGTTGATATTATGAACATAGTCAAATATCAAATTCACTTCAGGGATTTTTTTTTAGGCTTACATTTGGTCACTTTTTTCAAACGATAATTTAACTGGTTCATTTTCCGGTTAATCGTTATGACCGATGGGAGATCATCCGGTTGATATCCTTTCAATTCAATTAATTTTCTATGCACCTCTTTTGCTGTAATCGGTGAATACAATTTGGTCGAATGAAATGTTGGGTCCGTTTGGCAAATAGGTTCTACAATATTTTTGATATCTTCAAGTAATAAAGGATATTTTTCTTCAGCGGGTTTCCGCCCCCTTCCTGAAAAATTATCGACACAAACAAAACCGCTTTGCAGTTCTTTCATCCCTTTTCTAATTGTATGACGGTCCCATCTTTCTAATTGTATGACGGTCCCATCTTTCTAATTGTATGACGGTCCCATCCAAGCTCTTTTTCTGCTTTTCTTTGGCCACCTTTCCCCATAAGAGATACTACATGGGCCATAAATTGCCTTCTATCAGTCCCTTTTAATTTTTCTCTCGTTTGGTTTAACAAACACTTTACCGCAGGCGTGATTTCAGATAACTGCTCTTCTGTGAATTCAATATGGTTTGTCATGAAAAGTCCATTTAAATGTTATTTTTCATGAGGACCATATCTATTACATTCAGTTTTGTACAGGCATGCTTGGTTTTCTCCAGGCAGGGTATTTATTTTTGATCTTGTGCCTAAAAGCATTAACCATTATTCACAATTTTACATTGAAACAATTTGACGGTACCACTGCGGCGAATCGATTATTTGGTAAACAGTTTCCAGACCTTTTTGAATGGGTTGTTCATAAAATGGATGATTTACCTTTGCCACGGCAGTATAAAAATACTGTCTCAAATAACTATTTGAAATTAAAAACTGTCCCGGCGTAAACCGGTAGCCACAAAATCTATCGAAATCAATTTAATAGTATAAAGACATGTAGTTACCCTTTGTTTAACATTCTTTTTCAGTTCATTTTGAAATAACATCTCGTTTCATTTTGAACCACCAACAGGCTTATCCGTGGAAATACCCGTTTATAATGCCCATTTTATGAAACTTCTTGATGGCATGAATTTTGTAGTCTTTTATGGTGTCAACATGGCGTGCTGCGGTAATACTACTGCTGTTCCGAACTGGATTCAGTGTGCCGCCAATCAATGATTTTTTAAAATTGGATATAACATGTGAACACCGAAAACATACTCGTTCTTTTTTCCACACAAAGCCCGGATCTCAAAGCATTATACCACGGCATTGCCCTTGTGGAGCGTATCAGGGCCAGGCTTTTTGTACTGTTGATCCACAATTGTGATACCATCGGGCTGCGCAAACCGCCATCTCTTGAGAGTGCATGTATGGATATTGTCAGGCAGGCCCGCCAGGAAGAGATGCCGGTCTTTTTCTATTCAGGTGAGGGAGAAGTGCAGTCTGAACTCATTAAAATTATAAAAAAGGAACACATCGACCTGATTCTCATAGATGCCGATGATCAGAATATGGAAGAAGCCGTAAAGAAAATTAAAGCAGATATGCCGGTGAAAATCATAAAGGTTAAAGAAAAATCACCACGCTAAAATCACGATGCCTGCATCGTCATCACTTTGGAAGCTTCACGTCAGGATGAAGAATGCAGGCAAAAATTCGAAATCTCATCTTAGGATGAGCACAGAGGATGTGGCATCGTCGATGAGCTTTGTAATCCCCTGGCGGGAGAACAGTTTTTGAAGCCGGGATTTTTCGCCCATCCACAGACAGATCAAATGATTTCTGGCATACCGGGAAAAAAACGCTGCCATGGTTTTGTCCTCCACAAGCCTTACCAGCGTGTTAATGCCTTTGGACTGGTAGTATTGAACCAAATGATCCATCTGCCGGTCCACCTCACCTTTAAGTTCGCCTGAATGGGTGATGCCCACAAGCTCAAGCTCGGCCTGGTAACCGGTTGTTAACTGATTGATCATCTCAAGGGAGGCCTGGCTGATATTTTCCTGATCCAGGCAGCACACCACGCGTTTAGGCCGGGTCTCACCCTTGACCGCTAAAACCGAACAACCCGCTTCATTGGCAACCGTCCGGCACAGGGAGGAAGCGTCATGGTTTGCCATAACAATAAGGGTAGATCCTGCATCTGCGGCCTCCCCAAGCACCTGGGGCGCCGGGCTTCCCAGGCGGACACGCACGGACAGATTTTTAAATCGGCCCTGGAGCACCTCCAGATTTTCATAGACACCCGGGGCGGACATCACGGTCTTTGATACCCGCCGCTCCAGGGTGTACGGGCAGTCATCCCCTAAATCCCCAAACATGGTTAAAAAAGAGTGTTTAGCTTCAAGCATCTGCGCCATGGCAGCGTCGCATGGACTGTTGCCGCCATCGGCATCGATCCCCAACAGGGTCACATCCGCCCAGGTCTGCCGGGCGATGGCTGCCCCTTCCGCCAAGACCTGGCGGTTTTGTTCACCGTCTTTGGCATCATTGTTCAACACAGTTAATATATTCATTGATATCTCCTTTTATGCCCAAAACGCCTATTGCCAGAACATCATGACCGGCGATTCCATTCTTGCCAGAAGCGACATGCACGGCTGATCTTCGGCCGGGTCTTTGCGCCCGATTACCGAGGCCACCAAACCGCGGGGACCAAATTCTTCGGCCAAAAGTGCTGCAGGCCCCGTGACACCCTGGATAGCGGAATAAGGACAATCGGCACTTTTCAAACCCTCTTCCACCTGGGTAAAAAACGCGTCGCTGTTCTTTTTGGTGTCGGTAAATTCAAGGACATCTGCATTATTGGGTTGCCAGATAAAGACATCCAGGGGCAGGCCGCTTTGGGTTATAAAATAAGAGAGCACAGGCATGAGCACCCCAAGGTCATGTTCCCGGGTCAGCACCAGAGTCATGGATTCCAAAGGGATCATATTTTTTACCAGGATGCTCGGCAAAGGCATTTTACGAAGCAGCTGGGACTTTACAGCCTGGTGAAAATCGGCTGTGCTGTCCGTTGCCAGCAATCCTTCCACAAAAAGGTCATAATTGCCGGTGTGGGCCTCCAAGAGGGTCTCTTCTGTTTTATCCCCGATGCGTACCTTGGGAATTCCCAGGGCTGGAAATTTTATATTTTCCATGTCGATCAGACTCTTGATCTTTTGCAGGCCGTCTTCTTCCAGTGCGGTTTCCCAGCTTCTTTGGACCCAGCCGGTACCGGGAAGCCGGCCTTTGGGACCGGGGTCTTCCACATGCACGGCAGAGAGCGCCATATCAAAATTACGTGCGGCATTGCAGGCGTATCTTAACGCAATGCTGGAGGCCAGGTCCTTGTCCAGGGTAATGAGGGTTCTTATCATGGTTAGTTAATTCTCCCGACAAACACTATTTGATATTATTTTCAGCCCGCTCTATAACGGCAAAAATTTCACCAAGCTTGAAAGGTTTTGCAAGGAAATCAAACACCCCTTTTTTAAAGGATTCTTTGGCCGTTTCCAGGGTGGCAAAGCCGGTGATCACAATCACCTGGGTGGCCGGGTGCTGTTTTTTGACCTCGGTGAAAAACTGCATGCCGTCAATGCCTTCCATTTTCAGGTCTGTAATGACGATATCAAAGGGGTTATGGGTTACGATTTCAAGGGCTTTAACGCTGTCACAACTGGTTTGAACCGCATACCCCTTTCTGTCCAGGGACGCCTTAAGGCGCTTGCATACAATGGGTTCATCGTCCAGAATAAAAATGCTTGTTGTTCTCTCTTTTTCCAATGGTGTTCTCCTTAAATACGACCTGAAATGCCAGGCCATATTGGGACAGGGTTAATTTGATCTTGAGCCTAATCTGATCTTGAGCTTAACGCCCAAAAATCATCCACATATTTTTTCACGTAGGTGTCATTGAGCATTTTAACATCCAGCTGCCGGGTAAACGCCACCAGTTCCCCCACAAGAATAAGGCTTTCTTCCATGCGCTCCCAGCTCATTTTCTTGGTTTTGGCCACCAGCAGGTCATTGTCCTGTTTCATTCTGAAATGCGCCTTTTCCAGCACCTGGGCCAGAAAACTCACCCGCCGGGTGCGACGTCCCGCATCGGTCACTCCGCCGAAAAACCGGAAATAGATATAGTTATCATTGGGGTTGGGCCCCATGTAGGCATCAATCATGTTGAAATGATACCCCAGGCGCAGGCTGATGTTGATATACTCCTTGGACATCACCACCAGGTTCTGGCCGATGGAGCCGGGCTGGGTCTGGTGGGGGGGCTGGGTTCTGGTCAGACTGGACATGAAACTTTTAAAATCAACGCTCATGGGCTCGCTGTTCCACATGCCTTTGCGGGTCAGACCCTTTAAAAAGGCATTCAGGGGCACAGAGGTAATCTGTTTGGGCAGCACCGCCCGGGTACCGGCACCGGGCGCAAGCCCTTCACCGATGTCGATGAGCATGAGATCCAGCGGGATATCCACCTTGAGTTTCTGGGCCCTGGAGCGCTCATGTTTCAGATCGTAATAATTGAGATTGATCAGTTCTTCCACCGCCTTTTCATGCACAAACCGGGTGATATCGTGAAAGGTCTGGCAAAACCGCGGGGAAAACCGTTTGTCCTCGGGGTCCACAAAGGTCAAAGGGGAAATCTTTTTCAATACCCGTTTCAGCAGACGATACTCATAGGTATCGGCAAAGTTGTCATCGGCAAAAACATAGTAACAAAGCGCCTTGGCAGAGCCGTCATACACCACCTTGCCCTCGGTATCCAGGGTGATCTCCTGCCCCTGTTTCAGCTTGGTTGTGGCAATGCCCGTATCCACCAAGGTGGGCACCCGGAACTCCCTGGCTATGGTGGCCATGTGGCCGGCCGGGGACCCGATATCGGTGATGATGCCTGCGGCATATTTGGCGATCATGGCAAACTTGGGCGATGCATGCCGGGTGACCAGGATGGCTCCCGGCGGAAAATCATCCAAATCCTGCCCGTCTTCATATAAAAACACCTTGCCGATGGCAATGCCGTCCTGGGCCACCATGCCCTTGCCGGAAAAGACGATGTCGTATTTTTCCTTGATCTTAGGAATATCGCACACCATCCGGCTCATCTCTTCCTTGATATTCAAGGGCCGGGACTGCAGAATCCAGATCTTTCCTGACGCATCGATGGAAAATTCAATGTCCTGGGGTGCCCTGAAGTAGCGCTCCACCATGATGCCGATGCCGGCCAGGCGGGCGACCTGCTCCTGGGTCAGGCAAGGCTTGGATTGCAGGGCGTCGGGCACCGTTTCCTGATCCACCCCGCCATGGGGCAGCGCCACCAGGCACTGTTTTTTCTCACCCACGGTCATATGCAAAATTTTGTGGGGGGTTTCCCTGTCCACATCATAGTTGTCAAAAACGGCCCGCCCCGAGACCAGGGGGGAACCAAGGCCTATGGCTGCATTAATCTTCATGCGGTTTTCTTCGGGGCGGACCGGATCTAAGGTATAAAGAACGCCGGACACCAATGGCGGCACCATCTCCAGGCACCCCACGGCCATGGCCATTTCGTGCTCTTCAAAACCGTTGGCATCCCGGTAGGCCATCGCCTCCCGTTTGTAGGCACTGCTCACCACGGTTTTATAGCTTTTAAAAAAATCATCGACGCAGGTGTTGATGCAGCTGGTATACTGGCCTGCAAAACTGTTTGTGCCGTCTTCACCCACGGCGCTGCTTCGAACGGCCAGACGCAACTTTTTTTTTGAGCCCCATCCGGCCAGTCTTCTCAGCGCCTTCTGGATCTCTTTTTTCATTCCCGGCGGTAGAGCCGCACCGTCAATGCCGGCTCTGATTTTTTCGGACGCTTCTTTTGCAGAGATCTGCTTCTCTTTCCACTGGGCGGTCAGGGATTCAATTTCCCGGTCCAGACCGTTGTATGCCAAAAACCAGTGAAAGGCCGAGGAGGTGACGGCAAATCCATCCGGCACATTGAGGCCCAGCACATTTTTAAGCTGGGCCAGGTTGGCGTTTTTGGCCCCCACCTGTTCTTCAAGATCTGCCGTAATAAAGGTATCGGCAATGGTGCACTGCCGGTCCGGCCGCAGGCTGGATTTGCCCTCAAGCATCTCCTGAATCCCGGAGTTGATGCGCCAGAAGGCGTCATCAAGCCCGGGGTATCGGTCCTGGACAATAAAATTAAAATGATGAATCAGTTTGTAGACAAGGGTTGCGATCTCCTGGCAACTGGTATGGATATAGTGGGTGTCAAAAATATAATCTCCCCCCAGCTTATCCCCCATGCCGGTCATCAGATCCAAAATCTGATTATTGGAATCCAGAAGCCGCCTGAAACTTGAAAACACTTCAAATATCGAACGTTCTTCTGCATGGAGCTTATTTTTGCCCCACAGGCGGCTTATGAATTTCGAGTCCCAAAACTTTGCCATGCGTATTAAAATCCTATTTAGAAATTATCTCAAAATAAATATTTTGAGATGCTTTCTAATGGCCTTCATTGCTGCCTTGAAATATTAAGCCTGTAAGCAGCCCCGCAGCCAGGGCGATGATTACCGACACAATACCATAGAGCAGGGGTTTTCCAAATGCCAGGGCAGACAGGAACTTGGGGAAACCGATTTCTTCGACGTTAACACTGGTCTCGGTCTTGGACGCAACAGCACCGTCTTTTACCGTAAAGACCTCCACCTGGTAACTGCCCGGTTTTAATCCTGACGGAACGGCGATCGTTGCAGAAAACGGTTTCATGTTGTCGGCCGGCGTCTGGTAGGTCACATTGCCGAATCCGGACGCATAGGCTCCGTGCTTGGATTTAAGTTTGACAAACTCGTTAAAAAGTGAGGATTTGTCTTCGGGGGCGGGTGTAATCTTTATCTGGTTTATCAAAGAGGATATCCCCAGGCCTAACCCTTTCCACTGGTCGGAGTCTTTGGTGAATGATTCGGGGGTTGCCACCATGAAAATATCCGGGCAGTGGTGAAAGGTTACGGTACCCATATTCATCCACAGGATGCCCATGGCTTTTCCCTTCTTTTTTAACGCCACGTCCTGTTCGCCGGATTTAAAGCGAACCACGGCGTCAGAATCTTCAGGGATCGTTCCCTCTACTTTAATATCAATGCCGTTAAAAGAGGCACCGATGTTAATGGCCGCAGGGGTCACCGTCACCGGGCCGGGTACAGCAGCTGACACAAGTGCCGGCAGACAGACAGTTAAGAGCAGCAAAAGACCTGTTAAGATTTTTTGATATGGTTTCATCTTAATGTCCTCCTGCAAATGCCAGTAAAATATCGGGGGTGATCAAAAGATCAAACAGCATCTTAAACATGACCACAAGCACCAGGCTTGCCAGAAGGATCTTGAGCTGTTCGCCCTTAAGTTTTTTGCTCACCTTGACACCGAGCTGGGCCCCTAAAGTGGAGCCTAAAAGCAGGATCAGCGCCAAAATAAAATCTACAGTATGATTGGTGGTGGACTGCATGATGGTAACATCAATACAGGTGAAAAGAATCTGGAAAAGACTGGTTCCCACCACCACATGCATGGGCATGCGAAGCAGATAAACCATGACCGGAACCATGAGGAAACCGCCGCCAACGCCCATGATGGCTGCAAGGATACCCACAAAGGTACCCAAAATCAGGGGCAGAAGAACGGACAACTCCACGCCGGACTTTTCAAACCGGATCTGGAAGGGCAGTTTTTTGACCAACTGCATATACATGGACTCTTTGCGGGGCTTTTCATTCAAACCAATGGTTTCAGATGCAGGCGCCTTGGATTGCCGCAAAGACTGCAAACTTTCGATGAACATATAAGATCCCACAAACCCGAGCATCAGGACATAGGTGACCTGGATCAGAAAGTCGGCATTGCCCAAGGCCCGTAAAATCTTAATCACATGAACGCCCAACGTGCCGCCGATGACCCCGCCCACAAGGAGTAGAATCCCCATTTTAAAATCCACATTGCCCAGGCGGTAATGGGCCAGGGTGCCCGAGGTGGAGGCCCCCACAATCTGGTTGGAGTCCGAAGCTGCTGCAATGGTCGGCGGAATGCCGATCATGATTAGAAGCGGGGTCATCAGAAAACCTCCGCCAACGCCGAAGATGCCGGAAAGCAGCCCCACAAAGCCCCCCATGGCAAACACCTCAAGGGTATTGATGCTAAGGCCTGCAATCGGCAGATACAAGTGCCACATTTTAAAATTTTCTCCTCTTTTGGGTTTATATTTGAGGCACCATTTACCACACCAGCAGTGCGTCTATTGAAGGTGCCAACACGTTTAAAATCTTCTAAAAAGCGTGGATAGCAAAATAAATGCCATCTGCCCAAAATCAGAGAAGGCTGAGCGAAACCCCTTTCCGGACAAGGGTTTCAAAAGTTTTTTTTGTGATATGGCCTAAAATTTTAAAGGGAATGTGACCGTCCGGCCTCCGGGAAAGGCGGCCGGACGAAAAGAATAATTCATTTTGAAACATGAACGCCCATGGCGGGTTCAAAAAAGGATGGCAGACACTATCAGTGCATACACAAACGGGATGTTTCAGATCGGAACATCAACCTGATTATCGGTGACAGCGGGAAGCAAGATGATAAAACAGGCCCCCTGCCCCTTTACACTTTCCACAGATATATGTCCGTCGTGCTTTTTGATAATGCCGTAGACAATACTCAGGCCCAGACCGGTCCCTTTGCCCACGGATTTGGTGGTGAAAAAGGGATCAAATATCTGGGCCAGGTTCTCAGGGGTGATGCCCTGGCCGGAGTCTTTAAACCGGATTCGTATTCTGCCGTCTTCCTGCACATCCGCGGCTATGAGAATATCGCCGCCTTCGGGCATGGCAGCCATGGCATTGGAAAACAGATTGATAAATACCTGCTCCAGGTTTTGCAGGTTTCCCCTGATGGCCGGAAGGGTCTCCGGAATTTCCGTGGTCAGACGAATCTTATTGACCATGAGCTGGTTTCTCACCAGCCCCAGGGTGGCGGAAATCACGTCGGACACACAGATCCGTGACATCGTGGTTCGATCGCTGCGTGAAAAATCCAGCAGATTTTTAACCACACTGCTTGCCCGGGAGGTCTGGGTAATGATGTCATGGATCATCTCCCGGGCTTCGGTGCCGGAAAACTCATCAAAACCTTCGAGCAGGCCGTCGGCAGTCAAAGAGATATTATTCAGCGGATTGTTGATTTCATGGGCGATGCCGGACGTAAAGGTACCGATGGAAGCAAGTTTTCTGGACTGGACCAGCTGCTCCTGCTTTTCATCCAACTCCCGGACCATCTGGTTAAAACCTGCGATGAGTTGTGAAATCTCATCGTGCTTGGGGGCGTATTCCTTGATGGTTTTAAACTGTCCTTTGGGGATGCTTTTGGTGGCCAGGGTCACCTGCTTTAAGCGTTTGAGCAGGCTTTTGGCTTCAAAAAAGAACAAAATGGCGACACAAAGAATAAAGCCGCCCACGGCGACAATGGAAAAGGTGACCATATTTTCAAGGGAGCGGTTGATCCGTTCGCGTTTTTTTACCAGAAGGCCTTCGCAAAAGGCCACCATATCACTGCCAAGGGATCGGATTTGCGTGACCTTTACTGTGTCCAGCTGATGCTTGCCCGTTCCGATAAGTGATTTGTATGTTTCAAACTTCTTTTTAAAGTCGCTGTACAGGTCAATGCCTGCAACCATGCCGATGGAATCTGAAAGATTTGTGATATCGCTTTGGGTGCGATGCAGGTACTCCTGAAGTTCCACAACGGTTTTGTCCTGGTACCCATAAAGAATGGTATTTTTTTCATACCGCCGGATTTCAAGAATATTGTCCAAAAGACCGTGAAACTGATCTAACACCACCATTTTATTTTTTAAAGCCATGATATTCAGGCCAAAGGCCATACTTAATACACTGACAAAAATAAGACTGGCGATAAAGCCTAATATAATTTTGGTTCGGATGGTAACGGGCATATAACTTTCCTCTTTTTAAAACAGGGTGACAGTAATTAGTGACTTTTCGTCCAATCACCGGGTTCCGTTCAGGCACCAATTAGAAATATCCTTAAATAAGCCTCAATTGTCACAGCATAAATCATACCATTAACCCTAACGTTGAAAAGCACAATATTATCAGGCTCTCGCCTATTTTTTTATCAAATTTTGTCTGCCGAATTGAAGCAGTTTTACAACATCATACTGGCATGCTTTATGCTGACATTTTGACGGTTTGTTTTTTTACATTAAAGGAGGCGTTATGCACACGTTGTTGATCGTTGTTTTTGTTCTGGCCTATTCGGCCATCGCCTTTGAGCATCCGCTCAGGGTAAACAAGTCGGCTTCTGCTCTGCTGGGTGCCGGCATCATGTGGACCATCTATGCTGTTACCACAGGCAACCACCACCTTGTGACCGAACAGCTCAATGAAAATCTTGCCGGTACGGCCCAGATCATCTTTTTTCTGCTCGGTGCCATGACCATTGTTGAGCTGGTAGATGCCCATGACGGCTTTGAAGTAATCACGTCCCGGATTACCACCACAAGCCAGAGTGTTCTAATCGTACTCATCGGTATTGTCACCTTTTTTCTTTCGGCCATGCTGGATAACCTGACCACCACCATTGTCATGGTGTCACTGACCAAAAAGTTGCTGGAGAAACATGACGACCGGCTGATCTTTGCAGGGGTTATTGTGATTGCCGCCAATGCCGGCGGGGCCTGGTCACCCATTGGCGATGTCACCACAACCATGCTCTGGATCGGCGGCCAGATCAGTTCAACGGGTGTGGTGCGATCGGTCTTTCTGGCATCGGTTGCCGATCTTATCATCCCTTTGATTGTTGTCAGCTTTATGCTGCGGGGAAAGACCGTGGGAGAAAAAAGCGAACAAAACGCAGTTAAAACAACCACCACGTTTGAACGCAACCTGATGTTCATTGTCGGGTTAGGTTCGCTGGTCATGGTGCCGGTGTTCAAGGAGACAACCCACTTACCGCCCTTTATGGGAGTTCTTTGCGGTCTTGGTGTGCTCTGGGTCGTGGGCGAAATTGTCCACAGACAAAAATCCGACGAAGACAAACAGCCGTTGACCATGGTGCATGCCCTGACCAAAATCGATATGGCATCCATTGTCTTTTTCATCGGGATTCTGCTGGCAGTGGCAACCCTTGAGGATTCACACATCCTGACCACCCTGGCGGCATGGCTTAATCGAACCATTGGCGAACAAAGCATTATCGTAGCCGTGATCGGTGTGATCAGCTCAATTATCGACAATGTGCCCCTGGTGGCCGCATCCATGGGAATGTATGACATCCATCAGTTTACCACGGACAATTTTTTGTGGACCTTTCTGGCATTCTGTGCCGGAACCGGCGGCTCTTTGCTGATCATTGGTTCAGCGGCAGGCGTTGCGGCCATGGGCCTGGAAAAAATCAATTTTTTCTGGTACGTGAAAAAAGTCAGCGGACTGGCCGTGCTTGGGTATATTGCAGGCATTCTGGTTTTTCTGGTTCAGGTTAGACTGCTCAATTAGTGCCCGGCAAAAATAGGTGTTTGGACGAAAAGTCGCGCTGATGCAACATGCAAACAAGTGACGTTTCGTCCAACAAAAATCGTTACAAATAACAGTTAAACATGTTAACCCCAAAATGCCACGCCAAAACTGAATCCTGGTAAAGACCCAGCTGAAAACACACCAAGTTTTGAACGGAAGCTATGTTTACACGCGGAACTTCTCCATGGCGGAATCCCCATTGACTGCCAAGATGGGGGCACCTAATTTGGACAAATTGGACCATCTCTCAAACAAAGGATGGAAAGCCTCCTGGTGAGTGCTTTCCATCCTCGGGGTGTCCCTATAATTTTTAAGGCGCATCAAAATTTTCGGGCAACATTTAAGATGTGTCACGCGGTTTTTATCTCTATCTGCCGGGGCTTTGCGGCTTCGGATTTGGGCAGATGCAGTTTCAGCACACCGTTTTTCAATTCCGCCTCGACCCTTTCAACATCAATGGTCTGGGGTACGGAAAAGCTTCTGACATATTCTACATCCGAAAACTCTTCATATGTTGCAGCCCCTTTTATTTCAAGTTTTCTGACACCGGATATGGACAGTGTCCCATTATCAATATCAACTGAAATATTCTCTTTTACCACCCCCGGCATGTCCGCGTGGAGAAGGATTTCATTTTCATTTTCATAAATATCTACGGTGGGCGTTACCCGATACAATTGACGCGTCTGCTCGACGTTTTTTTTGTTTTGTTTGGTGATCTCTTGCACTCTATCCATGGTAAACCTCCTTTTTAAGAAATTTATGAAAAAAGGCTTAATTGATGCTTATTTTCTTGGGTTTTGCGGCCTCGTGCTTGGGAAGCGTAAGATACAGCACGCCGTCTTTAAGCGTAGCTTCAGCTTTGGTTGAGTCAACATCGGCCGGCAATGTAAAACTTCTGGAAAAAGATCCGACCCTTCTTTCTGTTTTATGGGTTTTGTAGCCATCGGGCGCATCGGATCCTCTTTCACCGGTGATTTCAAGATAGTTTCCCTGGATCTTTACATTCAAGTCACCCTTTTCAAGGCCTGGGACTTCAGCCCTGATTTCAAAAGTATCACCGTGTTCATAAAGATTTGTCCTGGGGGCAGCGGATTCCAATTCCCATCTGTAACCGGATGGTTTTCCGTAATCGCCGTAAAGATTGTCCAGTTTTCTTTGAAGAAGATTCATGGTCCCGAACAATCTGTCGATATCGCTAATTCTTGTAAACATAATTCCTCCTCCTTACGTTTGGGTTGTTTTTTAAGTTGTTGCGGGAACTGTTTGGGATGTTGGAATCGACGTTTACATGAAAGCTTAAGATATCGTCAATTGCCGCCTACAAACCTTTGCTCCCACAAATCATCTGAATTTTTGCCTAAATTAATCCTGATTTTTTTCATGTCAATATGGCCTTAATTATTTTTAACGTATTTATCGATATAGTAATGCCATGGATTATTTTGCCGCTTAAATAAGGGAGCCTGAAAGAGCCAATAGAATTTAAGGTTTGCGGATGGCAGCGATTCTTGCCAACCCGGCCACGGCCAGATCCCCGGGGGAAATTTCAATGGTAACCGTATTTCGCCCGCTGCCGCAGAAGACATGGGTCAAGTCCATCAGGCTTTGGTCAAGGACAACCGCTACATCCGAAGCCACAGGAAAGGGCCCCACCCCGCCGATTTCAAACCCGAGGCCGGTTTCCACATCAGGGGCGGACACAGCCCTTATCAGCTTACGGTTAACCCCAAAAATATCTGCCAGATACTTATAATGAATCCGGTCCACCCCGCTGACACCGGCAAGTATCCATGGGCCGCTCTTGATTTTGAAAACAATTGTTTTGATCAGATTAACAGTCAGGTGGGGCACGATAGCCTCAGCCTGATCCACAGTGACCACAGGGTCGTGGTGATGAAGCCTGAAATTCACCTTGCTTTGGGTTAAAAAAGATTGAATCTTTTCAAATACCATTTTGCGATTTTCATCCTTGCTTTTCATTTTTCCCGGTCCGGTAAAACCGGATTGAAGCAAAGCGTATCCGCGTCCTGTTCCCAGGTCAATAAATCTATTTATTAAGCAGGCATTTTTCTCTACAATGCGCACGCCACTGAAGTTAAGGTGGGAAATTGATATACAGTAAACCAGTGTTTGGACGCCTCGTTAGAGGAGCCGTTCAAAAACGAATTAAAGGGAATTTTATATGTTTGACTACCCCTCATACCTAAACCAGCTGATGGCAGGCGAACCGGTCAACAACCCGTTTCTGGATTTTTTACAAATAAAAGTCGAAGCCGTTGAACAAGGCTATGCCCGGTTCAGCATGGAGGTCCGGCCCGAATTTCTCCAGGGCGCGGGCATCATGCAGGGCGGCTTAGGCATTGCCCTGTCCAGTGAGGCTGCCGCCCATGCGGTGATGACCACCCTGGAACCCGGCGAGAACCTGACGACCATTGAACTGAAAAACAACTTTCTTTCCATGGCGTCCAAGGGCCGCCTGACTGCCGAAGCCAAGGTATTCAAACGGGGCCGGACCCTTGTTTTTGTGGACACCACCGTCAAGGATGACACAGGCAAATATATCTCAAAAAGCAGTGCCACCCTGATGGTCATTCCGCCGAAAAAAGATTAGCGTCAAATTTCATAAAACTGAGATTTATCGGCAAAGATTTTGGCCTTTTTGGCATACAAATCCGAGGAAACTTTAAGCACCTGTGTGATTTCCTCTTTGTTTTCATAGGTCTTTTTTACCTTGCCCGGGGAACCGACCACAAGGGAGTACGGCGGGACAATTGTATTTTCAAGTACCACGGCCCCTGCCGCCACAACCGAACCCTTGCCGATGACCGAATGATTCATCACCGTGGCCCCCATCCCGATCAGGCAGTCATCTTCAATGGTGCAGCCGTGCAGACAGCACTGGTGGCCCACGGTGACGCCGTTGCCCACCGTCAGGGGCACCCCCTCATCGGCATGGCACATGGACAAATCCTGGATATTTGTCCGCTCACCGATGGTGATTGTGGCCGTATCCCCCCGGATGACCGTTTGAAACCAGACCGAGGCATCCCGGGCGATATGCACATCACCCATGATTTGAGCCGTTGGTGCAACAAATACGGAGTCATGAATTTCGGGACGGATATTTTTGAATGCGTATAAAGTCATCATCTCTCCTTGTAATCATTTTATTGAATTTGTTATGCTTAAGGCTTATGTTCTATTTACAGTGTAATAGAACTATACCCGCCGTTTCAAAAGTACAACCCACAAAAAGGAAAAATTATGTCAAAAGAATATGATGTGGCGATTATCGGAGCAGGCTCTGCGGGACTGACGGCCCAGGAAGAGGTGGTCAAACACACGGACAACTATGTGCTCATCGATGACGGCCCCCTGGGAACGACTTGCGCACGGGTGGGCTGCATGCCGTCCAAGGCGTTGATTGCCGTGGCCGATGATTTTCACAAATGCGGTTTTTTTGATGAATATGGGATTAGCGGTGCCCAGGGTCTGGTTCCGGATCATAAAAAAATCATGGCACGCGTCCGGGCCATGCGGGATGAATTCGCAGGCGGGGTGATCCAGGAGATGTCCGGGTTCATGAACAAGGTGATCCGCAAAAGGGCCAGATTCATAGATGCCAACACCCTGGATTTGGGGGATGAAACCATCCGGGCCAAGAGCATCATCATCGCCACCGGGTCAAAACCGTTTATACCCGAGCCCTGGCAGCCGTTTAAAGAGTTTATCATTGATACCGACCAATTTTTTGAACTGGAAACCCTGCCCCGGACCATGGCCGTGTTCGGCCTGGGTGTCATCGGCATTGAACTGGGCCAGGCCCTGCACCGCATCGGCGTTGACGTCACCGCCGTGACCCGCCGGAAAACCGCCGGTGGCCTGACCGACCCCAAACTTGAAGAGTATGCCTTTGACCATTTTTCCAAAGAGATGAAGATTGCCCTTGGCCCCGCTGAAATTCTGGGCAAAACCGACACCGGGTTAGAAGTCGGCGCGAGCAGCAAACGCTGGACCGTGGACCGGGTGCTCATCGCCACGGGCAGACGGCCGGTTCTCAAGGATTTAAACCTTGAATGCCTGAATATTGACATGAATGCCAAAGGCATGCCGGTCTTTGATCCACAAACCCTGCAGATCGGGAATCTGCCCGTATTTATAGCCGGGGATGTAAACGGCCTTAAACCCATTCTCCATGAAGCGGCAGATGACGGCACCATTGCAGGTTACAATGCCTGTGCCGGCACTGTAACCCGCTTTAAAAAACGCATTCCCCTGCAGATCACTTTTTCTTCACCGGATATCGCCATTGCAGGCCTGTCCCACAAGGCGCTGACCCAACAAGGCATTGACTATGTGGTGGGCGAAGCCTCCTGGGAAGAACTGGGCAGGGCCCGGATGATTCTCGGCAAAGCCGCCGGAAGGGCCCGGATTTATGCCGAACCCCAAAAGGGACGGCTGCTGGGCGCAGAGATTATGGCACCGGCCGGAGAACACATGGCCCATCTTCTGGCCTGGGCCATGGGGGCGAACCTGACGCTTAAAGAGATTCTGGGCATGCCCTTTTACCACCCGGTGCCCGAAGAAGCGCTTTTGGATGCATTTTTTCAAATCGCCGAACAGATCGCAGAGCCCCTACCCTCTCCAATCCTGAAAAAAGCTTAGGGCGGCTCCCATGGCAAATAAAAAAGAGCCGCTTAACATGTTTCTGGCTGGTGCCCGGTCCAGGGCACAGACCCAGGATATTGACATGCTGGTGTTCGGCAATGAAGCCGCAGACCTGGATTCCGTGGTGTCCGCCATCGGTCTGGCCTGGGTGCTGGCACACGACAGCAAACCCTGTACAGCCCTACCTTTAATTCCCACCAGACGAGACGATTTCCGCCTGAAGACAGAGAGCCGGTGGGTGCTCTCCCAAACAGGTATTGAGGTTGAAAATCTTTTTTTCCTGGACGATATCCAGCCGTTAGACCTCCTCATGGACCGGGTCAAAGGATTTGCCCTGGTGGACCATAACAAGCCGTCACATGTTTTTTTAAAGTATGAGGAAAAAATCAAGTTCATCATGGATCACCATGAAGACTTGATGCTCTACCCCTATGCGTTAGGACGGATTGAGCCGGTGGGGTCCTGTGCCACCCTGGTGGGTGAAGAGCTGATTGATCATAACAAAAAAAAACCTGCAGAAAACATTCCCCAAAGCCTTGCCGCCCTTTTGCTTGGGGCCATCCTCATTGATACCGTCAACCTCGACCCCAAGGCCGGGCGGATGACCCCAAACGACCAACGTGTGGTAGCGCACCTGACCCCCATCGCCGGACTGGACACAGATAAATTTTACCAGGGAATCCGGGCGGCAAAATCAGACATCAGTGAAATGGACACACGGGATCTGCTCAGACGGGACTGTAAGACATTTAAATTCAATACGGTGAGTTGCACCGTGGCATCGGTGCCGTTGGATCTTGGGCAGTGGATGGTCAGGGACATGAATCTTGCCCGGGGCATTAAAGCCTATGCACAGGAAGTGCAGGCAGATATTTTGATGACCATGAACACCCAGCGAATGCCTGAATTTTCAAGGGGGATTTCAGTATTCTGCAAATCCCCCGATCTTTTCACAACCATTTTGGCCATGCTGACATTCAACCTTGACCTGGAAGTCATCACGCCGCCCCAGGGCTTTGACCCCGGCGACGTTCACTTTTTCCGTCAGGGTAACCTGAGCCTGTCCAGGAAGAAACTTGAACCGATACTGGACCAGTATTTCTCAAAACCCTGAACAAGCAACAAAAATAACTTACGCCCTGGATATAAATTTTCTGGTTTCGGTGTTGACCTTGACCATCTCGCCGTTCTCAAGATATTCCGGCACCTGGATTTCAACCCCGTTGGAAAGGGTGGCAGGCTTTGTCCGGGCCGTGGCGCTGGCACCTTTGACACCCGGAGCAGTCTGGGTGATCTCAAAAACAAGGGAGGCGGGAATTTCAACGGCCACCAGATTGCCGTCAATGAACATGCCCACAATATCTTCCATACCGTCGGTGAGCCAGACCAGTTCCTCTTCAATACTGTCCTCGGAAATCATATACTGAGCATATTCCACCGTGTCCATGAACACATGCAGCTCTCCGTCCGGATAGAGGTACTGGACGGGTTTTCTCTGCAGGTCCACCTCATCAAGCGTATCATTGCCTTTATACGAGTCTTCATATTTCTGCCGGGTCTTGATACCGCTGAACCGGACCTTATAAAGGGTGACAGCCCCCCGTGCAGAGGGTGTTCTTACATCAATATGTTTAACCAGGTACGGTTCACCGCTGATATCCACCACCTGGCCCTTTTTTAAATCACATGCTTTTGGCATACGTGCCTCTCCTAAATTAAAATATTCATTCTTTTAAATCAATTTTGTTATTCTTCTTCCGGGTTATGAATTACCACCAAAGAATCGGGATCACGGTCGACGATTTTCCGGGCAACTTCAGCCGGGACTATTTCATAGACACTGTTCAACGAGACAATGGCAAGCTGTCCCCGGCCAAGCTTTTGGGTAATTTCATCACTAACGTAGAGTTTTTTTATTTTTTTTCCGACCTTGAAATAGTATGGGTCCTCATATTTTCTCAGATCCAGACGATTTTCCTCTATCAGCTGCTTAACCTGGGCCAATTTTTCCTGTTTTTCCCGCTCCTGGTTTGCCTGACGGTTGAGGTCGTCGCTCTGTTTGGCCTGGGCCAACTGATCCTGCCGGGTTTGGTTAACTTCAGGTGCCGTTTCCTTGCCTTTATTTTTTTTGCGCGTAACCCGTTTTTCTTGGTTGGCTTTTTTAGCCTGTTTTTTATCAGCTATCCCGGCCTTCAGGAGCTGATCCTGTAAAGACAATCCCATGTATCCCCTTTTTTTTTATAATTAGCCTGCCAATAATATATGCACCGACACCGTAGTTCAACCATAATTGACGTTTGAAGTGATGGTTCCTTGGGGTGTGGCGTCTTGCCCTTGACACCGGGTTCCCACGACAGTAAGGAAAAAAGGAGCGCCCCATTAAAACAAGAAGAAAAGCCCAAGGATAAAATCAATGGAAAAAGTTGATCCAAAAATTTATGGATTACCGTCAAGGACCGTTTTGGAGAGCAATGGGAAAGATCAATTCCATTTGGTCATAAACCGGAAAAGCCGGATCATCATGAAAGATGCCCAGGCAATTTTGAAAAAAGCCGAAACAATCAGAAAAAAAGAGCCCAACGCCATTATTTCATTGAAGGCAACGGCACCTGTCTGCAGCAAGTCTATTCAATTTTTAAAAGAAAATGGGATACTGGTTAGGTCTGCAGCGTCGGGCTGATCCGACTTTTGAATAGAGTCAAAGCAGCCCATGGTTGTTATGAAGAAGCGATCGCGGCCGGAACGTACCTTACACCCGGTACTCACCTTGTTCAAGCATGCGGCTTACGGAAAGGGACTCTGCCAGAACTTTTTCCGTCCAGTTGTTGTCCAGCGGGTCAACGACCAGGGCTCTGAAATTAAAGCGTTTGCCCTCCATTCGTACCCCTTCGGAATCGTCGATGTGCAGCTGGGAATCCACCCAGTTGGGAAGTTTGGAGGGTTTTCTCTTTTCCTTGAGATTTTTTACGATCTTTTCATGGGTATCCTGGTTGATCACCAGATCCAGCTCAAGGCCATGGAGGTTGAACAGTTTTTTGATGTATTTGGATTTGCGGTGGGACGTGGTGTAGATGCCGATCTGCCAGCCGTAATGTCTCAACTTCTTGAAAAGATCAACGGTCCCCTGGCGCAGGGGTTCGACGGGGGACCACTTATGGTACCAGGGCAGTTTCACAGGTTCGGTAGGAATTTCCGGCTGCCAGCATATGAGGGTGTCGTCAAGATCGAATGTTATCAGCATCAGTGCGCCTCCTGTTCATTTTCTTTAAAAGCTTTCATACTATCGACTATGACTATATGAGTTATGTTAAAAAAATATTAGGAGTGGGTTAGAAGGTTATTAACTCAATGACGGCGGATAAATTATAAAGGCTTGCCCTATGTGCTTGACTGTTATCTGTTTTTTTGCGTTAATATCTGATATTTAAAGTAACAATGTAAGACCGTAGAATATAATTTGCGGCCAAATATACAATGAATTTAAGGAGTTTTTAATGGCAAAGGAAAAAGTGGTTCTGGCGTATTCCGGCGGATTGGATACGTCGGTTATCCTCAAATGGCTGCTTGAGCAAGGATACGAAGTATTTGCATACATGGCCGACATCGGCCAGGATGAAGATTTTCAGGCAGCAGAGCAAAAAGCCCTTAAAATCGGTGCATCAAAAGTCTTCATTGAAGATATGAAAAAAGAATTTGTCACCGATTATATATTCCCCGTTTTCAAGTCAAATACGGTTTATGAAGGCCGCTACCTTTTAGGTACAGCCATTGCCCGACCGATCATTGCCAAAAAGCAGATTGAAATTGCAAAACAGGTGGGCGCCCAGTATGTCTCCCACGGTGCCACCGGCAAAGGCAATGACCAGGTGCGCTTTGAGCTCTCCTACTACGCCCTGAACCCGGCCATCAAAGTCATTGCGCCGTGGAAAAATATGAATTTCCTCAATGCCTTCCAGGGCCGTTCCGATCTTCTGGCCTATGCGGAAAAACACGGGATTCCCACCAAGCAAACAGCAGCCAAACCCTACAGTGAAGATGATAACCTGCTGCACATCTCCCATGAAGCCGGTATCCTTGAAGATCCGGGCGCAATATGCGATGAAAGCATCTACTGCCGCACCGTATCACCGGAGCAGGCACCGGATACCCCCACCCGCATCACCATTGAATTTAAAGACGGTATCCCGGTCAAGGTGAAAAATCTGGAAGACGGCACCGAAAAAACAGATGCGTTGGACCTGTTTTTATACCTGAACCAACTGGGTTCCAAAAACGGTATCGGCCGTCTGGATATGGTGGAAAACCGGTTTGTGGGCATCAAGTCCAGGGGTGTATATGAGACACCGGGCGGAACCATTCTGCACGAGGCACACAAGGACATTGAAGGCATTGCCATGGACAGAGAGGTCATGCGCCTTCGGGATATGCTGGCCCCAAGACTTGGCGAACTGGTTTACTACGGTTTCTGGTTCAGCCCTGAAATGGAATTTATCATGGCTGCCATCGACAAAAGCCAGGAACTCATTGACGGAGAAGTGACCCTGAAACTGTTCAAAGGGGTGGCCTATCCGATCTCCAGGACCTCGCCTTCTTCTCTGTACAACCAGAACCTGTCCTCCATGGACATCACCGGCGGTTACAACCAGGAAGATGCCGAAGGCTTTATCCGCGTCAACGCCATCCGCCTGATGGCCCACAGGGACATCACCGGCAGAAACTAAACATATTTTAAACTTCGGCACGGCGTTTTGCCGTGCCGTATCTCTTTCTTTAACTCTGCCAGCCGGATCATCTAAACGACTACTTCCCGGCTGATTTTTAATCAGGTCAACACAGTAATCAAGGGGTGCCAGGCATGCTCGAAAAACTGCCCATCATGGTATTTTCGGCTCTATTGCTTGCACTGGTGACCGCATGGGTACCAGGGCGCCTTTCAGCTGCACCGCCAAACCAGGCGGATGTTTTAACCGGGGAAGAACGCCTCTGGCTCAGAGCCCATGACGGCCGCGTCCGGTTTGCGCCATCACCGACCTATGCGCCGGTCTGCTTCAGTGATGCGGATGGCCGGTTCCAGGGCATCACCATGGACTATGTGCGGCACATGGAGACCAACCTTGGATTTGCTTTCAAAATAGTCGTCTGTAAAAGCTGGGATGAAATAATGGACAAGGCCCGGTCCCGGGAGATTGATGTCGTGGGAAATATCCAGCAAACAAGCGAGAGAGCTGAATATCTTCGGTTCACAGAGCCTTACCTGACAATCCCCAATGCCATCATCACACGAAAAGATGTGAAACGATCGTTGTCCCTTGAAGCCATGTCCGGGATGCGGGTTGCCACTGTCGCGGGTTACGCCACGGCAGCATATATCACAGCGAACGAACCTGAAATTAAACTCATACCTGTTACCGACAACCTTGAAGGGTTGCAGGCGGTATCATTCGGCAGAATCGACGCCATGGTGACCGACCTGGCCATCGCATCCCACACCATCAATCACCACGGCATCACAAATCTTAAAATGGCCGGCACAGTGCCGGAATTCACCTGGCAGCTTTCATTCGCCTGCCGTCGGGACTGGCCGGTTCTCCATCAAATTCTTGCAAAAGGCTTAGAATCCGTTTCCGCGGCTGAACGCCAGGAAATTCAGAAAAGATGGATAGCCATTGAAAAGCCGCACCATCTCTATGGGGACAAGCGCTTCTACCTGTATATAGGGATGGCATTATTATTGGGCTTGCTGGTGTGCTTTGTCTGGACACGCGCCCTCAAAAAACTGGTCTCCAAACGGACCCATGAACTGCACCAGAGTGAAATTCGTTATCGAAGTATCTCCGAGGATATGCCCGTCATGATCTGCCGCTTTCTGCCCGGTGGTGAACTGACCTATGTCAATGCGGCCTATGGTAAATATTTCGGCAAAACGGCCGAAGCACTCATAGGATCATGTTTTTTGTCCCTGATCCCCGAAGAAGATCACAAACAGGTGATGGACGCATTCGACCATCTAACGCCGGAATCACCGACCCAATCCCATGAACACAGAGTACATGCACCCAACGGCGAAACCCGGTGGCAGAAATGGACCAACCGGGCGCTGTTTGATGTCCAAGGCAAGATCGTTGCGTTTCAGTCCATCGGTGAGGACATCACAGAATGGAAGCAGACAACCGAACGGCTCTCATACGTCATCCAAGGCATGAATGCAGGCACCTGGGAATGGAACGTGCAGACCGGGGAAACGATATTCAACGAACGCTGGGCCGAGATTATCGGATACACCCTGGATGAAATATCGCCCGTATCCATAGATACGTGGACAAAATTTTGCCACCCCGACGATATAGAAGGATCCAAGCGACGGCTGCAAAGGTGTTTTGACGGTCAGGCCGAGTATTATAACTATGAATCGCGTATGCGACATAAAAACGGCGAGTGGGTATGGGTACTTGACCGGGGGAAAGTCATCACCTGGACCCAGGACGGTGAACCCGAATGGATGTACGGCACACATCTGGACACCACCGAGCGCAAACAGGCCGAGGCAACGCTCAAGGCCAATGAAGAAAAACTGCGGCTGATCATCGAACAGTCGCCCCTGGGTGTCTGCATCAATGATTTGGACGGCAGGTACATCTCGGCAAATCCGGCATATGAAGCACTCACGGGATACACCGAAGAAGAACTGAAAAAACTTACCCTATTTGATATAATCCATCCAGACGACCGCCCCGAAAATCGACACAGTTTCCATGGCATGACCCTTAAAGGAACCGCCTCTTTCCGTATAAAAAAAAAATATATCCGTAAGGATGGCTCTGAAATTTTCGTTATCTTTCATGCAGGATTAATCTGCGATCCTTCGGGTGCACCGCTGTTCGTGCTGGCGTTTATTGAAGACAGGACAGAACGTAGGAATGCAAAAAAAGAGCGTGAAGAACTCCAGCGGCAACTGTCCCAGGCCCAGAAGATGGAAGCGGTGGGACGTCTTGCGGGCGGTGTTGCCCATGATTTTAACAACATGCTGACAATCATTCTCGGCAACACCGAAATGGTCATGGAGTATTTAGAACCAAAGGATCCGGTTCATGGAGATCTCGAAGAAATCAAAAAAGCTGCAGAACGGTCAAGCGACCTGGTCCGGCAGCTGCTGGCATTTGCCCGTAAACAAACCGTAGCGCCCAAAGTGCTTGATCTGAATACCACCGTGGCAGGCATGATCAAAATGTTGAAGCGGCTTATCGGCGAAAACATTGATCTGGTCTGGATGCCGGACGAAACGGTGTGGCCGGTCAAAATAGACCCCGGCCAGATTGACCAGATTCTGGCCAATCTGTGCGTCAATGCCCGGGACGCCATTGCAGGCGTGGGCAAAATGACCATAGAAACGGGCAACACCACATTCGATGAGGCCTATTGTGCCGTTCACGCAGGGTTTAAGCCCGGGGAATATGCAATGCTGGCGGTAAGTGACAGCGGCTACGGTATGGATGCCCAGACCCTGGCCAATATCTTTGAGCCCTTTTTCACCACCAAGCCCCAGGACAAAGGCACTGGCCTGGGACTGGCCACGGTATATGGTGTGGTCAAACAAAACCAGGGATTCATTAATGTCTACAGCGAACCGGACCAGGGAACAACCTTTAAAATCTATCTGCCCCGCCACCGGACCGAGGCAGATCCATTACCGGAACAGCAACCAAACATACCGACCGGCGCTGCCCATGAGACAATCCTGCTGGTGGAAGACGACCCGGCGATCCTGAAAGTGACCACGCGGATGATGGAGCGGCATGGGTACACCGTGGTCGCTGCCGCCTCCCCCGGCGAGGCAATTGAACTTGCCCATACTTACAGCGGTGAAATACACCTGCTCATGACCGACGTCATTATGCCCGAAATGAACGGCCGCGACCTGGCCGAGAGTATCTGTAATCACTATCCCAATCTCAAATGTCTGTTCATGTCCGGATACACGGCCAACGTGATCGCACACCACGGCGTCCTGGATCAGGGCGTAAACTTTATCCAAAAACCGTTTTCCAAGGATGACCTGGCCGTCAAATTACGTGAGGTACTGGATGGAAATAACAACAACATAAGTTGAAAAATCTGTGTCGCCGACACAGACGCTATATTAAAAAAGTACAAAAATGATCAAGGAGTTCCATGAAGTATAATCATATATTCGGCCCGGTCCCGTCAAGGCGCCTCGGGCTTTCTCTAGGCGTGGATCTTGTCCGCCACAAAACCTGTTCACTGGATTGCATTTACTGCGAGTGCGGGCCGACCACCAACCTGACCTGTCAACGAAAGGCCTATGTTGCCTTTGATGCGGTTAAAGCCGAACTTGCCCATTATTTTGAAAACCACCCCGATCCGGACTATGTAACCTTTTCAGGATCCGGAGAGCCCACCCTGAGCCCGGACATCGGCAGGATCATTGACTTTATCAAAGAAAAAAAACCAAACATCCGGGTGGCTGTTCTGACCAATGCCACCTTGCTGTCCGACCCTGGTGTCCGA
This sequence comes from uncultured Desulfobacter sp., assembly GCF_963666145.1. Taxonomy (NCBI): domain Bacteria; kingdom Pseudomonadati; phylum Thermodesulfobacteriota; class Desulfobacteria; order Desulfobacterales; family Desulfobacteraceae; genus Desulfobacter; species uncultured Desulfobacter sp. Next base: position 1,859,610 of record NZ_OY762614.1, read on the forward strand.
GCGGACCTGACCCGGGCTGATATGGTCATGCCGTCCCTGGATGCCGTGACCCCGGAAACCTTTGAGGCGATCAACCGTCCTGGCGGAAAAATTAATATTCTCCAAGTGATTGACGGACTTAAAACCTTTGCCAAATCTTTTAAGGGCGCACTCTGGCTGGAGGTCTTTATCCTGCCCGGGGTCAATGATCGCAAAGAAGAACTTGAAACCCTGGGGGCAATCATCCGGGACATCAACCCGGACCGGGTTCAGCTCAACACCTTGGACAGGCCCGGAGCGGTACCGGGGCTGCACCCCGCATCCAGACAGGATCTTGACCGGGTGGCAAGAATTATTGATGCGGACAATGTGGAGATCATCGCCCGGATAAAGGATCTGGAATCAAAGGATCATATCAGCGACGAAAAAATGGAAGCCATGGTGATGGAAACCATTCACCGGCGTCCTTGCACCGTAGAAGACCTGACCACGGCGTTGAATCTTAAACAGTCAAAACTTGAAATTTTGATAAAACGGCTGATCCTGGAAAAAAAAGTTGAATCTGTCCAGCAGGAGCGGGGGATGTTCTATCAGACCATAAAAGATCCGCAATAAAAAGTCTGCTGTGTTTGTCCGGTTTTCTGAAGGGGGCCGGACAAACACAGCAACCATTTTGAAGCACGAAGCCTTTGCCATATCCCCGAAAACTTTCTTTAGTATAAACAATTTCACGAAACAGACCTTCCCAAAAGATATTGACACCCACTTATTTGTTATGCTAAACAAACTTAATTGCTCCAAGCAGCATTAATTAACCAATAAATTTTAAAGGAGTATGTAATGGAAAACCGCTTTGGCACAACATCAGATATGATTGTCCAGGAAATAGACAATAACGGCATCACCCAGGTAATCGCCATTGACAGCAAAGGACTGTATCTAACCACCCAGGACCGGGTGGACCGGATGCTGGCCGATGCCAACCGCTACGGGGTCTCCAGGCAGAGAGTAAACCAAACCCTTGAAAATTTAGGCCTTGATCCATTACAATTATTCAATTCATACAAGCATTTGATTAAGACCGACACCGGCCAGACCAAGGCGAAGGCATTGAACCCCATCAAGGCATCAAAAAGAAGGGCCTAGAACAACTTTTACTATATCGATAATATGACCAAAGCCATTTGGGCTTGATCATAAGATCGGCCATATTTTGTGGGGACAATCCCATTGAGGTTGTCCTCGTTAGGGCAGGCACAGGGGCCTGCCCTACAATGGCCGACGTTAGAACCAATCCCGATTATAATCAAGTTAAACCAAGGTGCAGGAAGTTCCAGCTATCTTTATTATGCGGCATAAGATATTATTACCATTTTTTAATGGGTGCTGGGGCAGCTTTGTATACATCAGGCCCATAAAACCGGCAGCTTTGTATACATCAGGCCCATAAAACCGAATGAACGAGGCAAAAAATGGCCGATATTGATATCAACAAATCTCACAGTTTGGAAATAAGTGAGGCCCGGGCGCGTCTTGAAAAAATGGCCAGTGACCTTCAGGCCCGATACGGAATTAAGAACGCATGGACCGGCAACACAGCAACCCTTTCGGGAACCGGATTGAAAAACGGGAGGGTTGAATTGACCGACACGGCAATCAACGTCCAGATCACCCTGGGATTTCTCGCCAAAGCCATGAAAGGCAAAGTTCAAGAGCATGTAAGCATGGCCTTGGATCATGCCTTATCCTAAAAAGTTCCTGTGCTGTTTGCGGTTATAGCCATGACATCTTCCCTTACCATATCCCCTAAAATGACAGCGCTGATCGATTCCATGCACAATCCGGTGTTTGTGATTGATGAATCGGGCAGTCTGGCCTGGTGTAACCAGCCGGGGGAGCAGATTATCGGCCAGTCAAGGGTCGAGCTGCTCGGCAGACAGTTGACCGACATATTAAAAAAATCCATGCTGCACAATATTCTGAAAACCGGCAAATCGGAATCGGTTCAGAAAATTGCCATTGGGGGAAAAACCTATGTGTCCAATCGAACCCCCATTCTCATGGGCAAAAAGATTGTCGGGGCCATGGCCGTACTCCAGGACATCTCCGAGCTGGAACATATTTCAACCGAACTGACGGCGACCAGAAATCTGAGCAACGAGCTTACCGCCATCATTGAATCTTCTTTTGACGGCATCTATGTCACGGACGGGCAGGCGCGAACCATACGGCTGAACAAGGCCTATGAGAAACTCACCGGCCTTCGGCGTGAAGAGCTTTTAGGCCGGACCATGCATGATCTTGTGGCCGAAGGTTTTTTCAACGAATCCGTGACCCTGAAGGTGCTTGCATCCCGGCAGCCCGAATCTTTGATCCAGAAGGTTCGATCCGGAAAAACCTATATGGTTACAGGCACCCCGGTGTTTGATAAATCCGGAGAGATCAGCCTGGTGGTCACCAATGTAAGGGATGTAACCGAACTGCACAGCCTGCAGCGGCGCATGAAAAATATGGAGTCGCTGCAAACCCAGTACCTGGCTGAATTGGCCCGGCTGAAGAACCAGGCCCAGGCCGGTGACAAGCATATTGTCATTTCAAAAAAAATGATGGATGTGCATGCATTGGCCCTGCGCCTGGGCAAAGTGGATTCCACCGTATTAATCCAGGGGGAATCCGGGGTGGGCAAAGAGGTGGTGGCGGACATCATCCATTCGGCCAGCCCAAGAAAAGACAAACCCATAATGAAAATCAGCTGCGCGGCCATCCCCGAACAGCTGTTGGAATCCGAGCTGTTCGGGTACGCCGAAGGGGCGTTTACCGGAGCCAAACGATCGGGGCGGCCCGGGCTGTTTGAGATGGCGGACAAGGGTACCTTGCTACTGGACGAGATCGGCGAGATGCCTTTGGGCCTGCAGGCCAAACTGCTGCGGGTGGTCCAGGACAAACAGTGTGTCCGCATCGGCAGCAGCAAACCGGTGTGCGTGGATGTCCGAATCCTTGCCGCCACCAACCGGGATCTGACCCAGATGGTGGCCCGCAAAGAGTTTCGACAGGATCTGTTTTTCAGGCTCAATGTGGTACCTGTTCATATCCCGCCTCTTCGCGAACGAAAAGAGGCGATCCCCGGGTTTGTGCAGCACTTTTTAAAGCTGCTCAATGACAAATACGGTTACGACAAATATTTTTCCCCCCGGGCCATGGATTGCCTGTGTGATTATGACTGGCCAGGAAATGTCCGGGAACTCAAAAATCTCATCGAACGGGTGGTGGTGGTGACCCATGACCGGAAGATTTCCCTGGAGAGTCTGCCGGCCCGGATGGCCCAGGCCCGAATAACGCCCCGCTCATCCCAGTACAACCAAACCACCCTTAAGGCTGCCATGGATGAATTTGAACGAGCGATTATCTCCCAGGTACTTGCCGAACAGGGCAGCACACGAAAGGCGGCCCAGGTACTTGGGGTTAACCAGTCCACCATCTGCCGCAAAGCGGCGCGACACGGCATTCCATGCCGATAGTCCGATGCCATATTACATCGATGCAATATTACATCATCTCCTAAAACCATTCACTAACAATACATCACGGTCTTTATAACCAAATTTTGATGCAATACAGCATCGAATATATATTGAATCTCTCCCCGCGTAGTTTCGGTCTGCATTGAAAAATACAGATAAATATTTGTAAATTGTAGAATTCACTAACAAATCCACACAACTTTTTCATGTATTTATACATTGGCACTGGTTTTGCTGTTAAGTCCCTGAAGAGACGAGAATAAAATTCTTGAAGGCTGAAATAAGTGCAGTAGCGAAGCGTTATGTGTGTAAACTAAAAAACTAATCCGCAGAAAGGCATAACCATGAGAATGAATGCAAAACAGTACGAAGAGAGTCTAAGAAAACTGAATCTAAACGTCTATATGTTCGGAAAAAAAATAGACAATGTGGTGGATGACCCCATCATACGGCCCTCAATGAACGCTGTGGCCGCCACCTATGAATTCTCCTTGATGCCAGAGTATGAATATCTTCTCACGGCCACGTCCCATCTGACCGGAAAAACCATCAACCGGTTCTGCCACATTCACCAGAACACCGAAGATCTTGTGAAAAAAACAAAAATGGGCCGGCTTATTGGCTCTCTTACCGGTTGCTGTTTCCAGCGCTGTGTGGGCATGGATGCCATCAATGCCCTCTCCATGACCACCTATGATATTGATGCCAAATATGACACTCAATATTATGCTCGATTCAATAAATACCTGGCCTATGTCCAGGAAAACGATCTCACCTGTGACGGTGCCATGACCGACCCCAAGGGCGACCGGTCTCTGCCGCCCCACAAACAGACAGATCCTGATATGTTCATGCGCGTGGTGGAAGAGACCGACGACGGAATTATAGTCCGGGGCGCCAAAGCCCATCAGACCGGGGCGGTCAATTCCCATGAAATCATTGTGATGCCCACCATCTCCATGCGCGAAGAGGACAAAGACTATGCCATCTCCTTTGCCCTTCCCAGTGACGCCGAAGGGATCACCTACATTATGGGCCGCCAGTCCTGTGACACAAGGAAACTGGAATCAGGTCAGATGGACCGGGGCAACCGGATCTACGGCGGCCATGAAGCCCTGGTTGTGTTTGACAATGTATTTGTGCCCTGGGAACGGGTCTTCATGTGCCGTGAGTATGAATTTGCAGGGCAACTGGTTGAACAGTTTGCCTCCTACCACCGCCAGAGCTATGCCTGCAAAGCAGGCGTCGGCGATGTGCTGATCGGTGCGGCCCAGGTGGCGGCCGAATACAACGGCGCCCATAAAGCCTCCCACATCAAAGACAAAATCATTGAGATGAACCATCTCAATGAAACCCTGTTCTGCGGATCTGTGGCCTGTGCGGCCCAGGGTCACAAAGAACCTTCCGGCACCTATCTTGTGGATACCCTGCTGGCCAATGTCTGCAAGCAGAACGTCACCCGTTTCCCCTATGAAATTGCACGCCTTGCCCAGGATATTGCCGGCGGTCTGATGGTCACCCTGCCCTCGGAAGAAGATCTTCGTTCCGAAACAGTGGGGCCGTTGATGGAAAAATATTTCAAAGGCAACGCCGATGTGCCCACCGAAGACCGGATGAAAATTTTGCGGCTTATTGAAAACCTGACCTTAGGCACAGCGGCGGTCGGGTATCTGACCGAATCCATGCACGGCGCAGGCTCTCCCCAGGCCCAGCGGATCATGATTGCCCGCCAGACCAATATGGAAGCCAAGAAAAAAGTGGCCAAGAAATTGTGCGGCATTGACCCTGAGTAAATTAGATCGGAGAATTTTAATATATGAACTGGAAAGATTATTACCGGGAAAAGACCGTCAGAGCGGACCAGGCTGCAGGGATGGTTAAAAGCGGTGACCGCCTGGTGGCAGGTCACGCCACAGGCTCGCCCGAAACCCTGCTTGAAGCCCTGGTGGCCAACAGCAGCCATCTTGAGGATGTGGAGATCGTTCACATGGTTTCCATGGGCAAAAGTCTGTACTGCCAACCCGAACACCACAAGGCGTTCAGACACAACTCTCTGTTTGCAGGCGGTGCCACCCGGGCGCTCATTGCCCAGGGCAAGGCCGACTACACCCCGTGTTTTTTTAAAGATATCCCGGGCCTGTTTAAAAACGGGATGCTCCCGGTGGATGTTGCCATGATCACCGTTTCCCCGCCCGATAAATCAGGCAACGTCAGCCTCGGGGTCTCTGTGGACTATACGCTCCAGGCGGCATTGAGTGCCAAGACCGTCATTGCCGAAGTGACCCCGCATATGCCCTCAATCCCGGGGACATCATTTCTCCACGTCAGCCAGATTGACGCCTTTGTGGAAACCGACCGGCACCTGATTGCCATGGAGCCGCCTGCCATCGGCGAGGTGGAAAAAAATATCGGGGCCAATGTGGCACAACTGATCCAGGACGGGGACTGTCTTCAACTGGGTATCGGGGCCATTCCCGATGCGGTATTGACCTTTCTGGACGATAAAAAGGATTTAGGCATTCACTCGGAGATGATCTCGGACGGGGTGATGCACCTGGCGGAAAAAGGGGTGATCACCTGCCGGAAAAAAAATCTGCATCCGTATAAAATCATCATCACTTTTGCCATGGGAACGCCCCAATTTTACCAGTGGCTGGCCAACAACTCCATGGTTGAGATCTATCCGGTGGACTACACCAATGATCCCTTTGTGGTGGCCCAAAACGACAATCTGGTCAGCATAAATTCCGCCATCTCCGTGGACCTGCTCGGCCAGGTGGCCGCAGATACCCTGGGGACCAAACAGTTCAGCGGTGTGGGCGGCCAGGTGGATTTTGTCCGGGGCGCCAAAGCCTCCAAGGGCGGCAGATCCATCATTGCCATCCCGGCCACGGCAGCCAAGGGCAAAGTCTCCAGAATCGTTCCCGCCCTGGCCCAGGGCCAGGCCGTCACCACCTCCAGAAATGATGTGGATTATGTGGTGACGGAATTCGGCATTGCCCAGCTGCGTGGGAAGACCGTCCGCCAGCGGGCCAAATCCCTCATCGAAATTGCCCATCCTGATTTTAGAGACAATTTAATGGGCGAATTTGAAGCGCTCTATCTGACAACCGCCTAACCAACATTTTATATATGGAGAAAGAACCCATGAAGCTTTACTTTTTTGAAGCCGGAGTCCTGAAAAGCCAGAAACATTTTTTTACTTTGAATGACGGTGTGGGAGAGCAGTTTGATGTGCCCGTTCCTTTTATGCTCATTGACCATCCCAAAGGAAAGGTATTGTTTGATACGGGCAATGCCCTGGAAGTTGTGAATGACAAGGAGAACCACTGGGGGGATATTCTGGGCGCCTATGATCCGGTGATGAGTGAAGAACAATGGTGTGTGAACGCTATTGAAAAAGTGGGGGTATCCGCCGAGGACATTGACTATGTAATCCTGTCCCACCTTCATCTTGACCATGCCGGGGGTGTTGGGCATTTCCCCAACGCCAGATACATTGTCCAGCGCGATGAACTGCACTTTGCCTATGTGCCGGCCCCCTATATGAAACTTGCCTATATCAGAAAAGATTTTGACAAGGATGTGGACTGGTACATTCTCAACGGCTGGCAGGATGACGGGTTTGACCTGTTCGGCGACGGGGCGATCAAAATCTATTTTACCCCGGGACACACCCCCGGCCACCAGTCGATCCTGGTCAATCTGCCCGAAAACGGCCCCATGTTCTTTGCCGCAGACGCCTGTTACACCGGCCAAAATCTGCAGGACGGCACCCTGCCCGGCCTGATGTGGAATGCCGGAGAAACAGTCCGATCAGTGGACCGCATGCGTTTTTTTGAACAATCCCAGGGGGTCAAGGTGGTGACAGGTCATGATCCTGAAGCCTGGAAGCAGGTAAAGCAGGCGCCTGAATTCTATTCATAGTTCTTGTTTCATATCAATGCATAACGGCTTTTAGCATCCTATTCCCTTCTAAACTGACTATTGAAGCCGTGTAGTTGGCTCTAAAACGCCGGGACGGTCCGCGACTCACCGTTCCGGCATTTTTCTTCAGCAAGCCCTTTCTCTTGTATACCGTCATGCCGAACAGCGGCATCTTAATTATTCCCGATCAGAGTATAAATGCTCCCGATCCGGGTAGAAATCCGCGCCCCCATGTGTTAGTCAGCTCTAACTTTTACCGCCGCACATGCAACTAAAAAGGAGTTGAAGATGTATCGAAAAAAAGCCCTGCTGCTGTTGTCCTGCTGTTTGTTTTTCAAACTGCTTTTATCAGCGGCCCAGTTGTGGGCCCAGGAGGCCGAAGAGACGGCCGCAACCAAAACCCAGAGTATTACCGTTACCGCCAATAAAATTGAGGAGGATCTCCAAAAAGTTCCCCAGAGCATCACGGTGATGGATGAAATCATTCTCGAAGAAAAAGGCATTACCGATATTCCCGATTTAATCAGGGAAATACCGAACATGGCTGCCGAGGAAGGTGTCCATGGAAACGCGGTGAGCTTCCGGGGACTGAACCCTTCCATGTTCACCAATAAAAATCCCGTGGTCATCTATATTGACGGGGTTCCCGTTATAGACCGATACGGCTTTGATGCCTCTCTTGCCAATGTGGAACGGGTTGAGGTGCTGCGCGGACCCCAGGGCACACTTTACGGCAAGGACGCCATTGGCGGGGTTATTAATATTGTTACCAAAGAACCTGAAAACAGCTGGCATGGCTTGGTTGGCGCCGAATACGGCAGCGACAATTACATGCAAGGCATATTCAACATGAATGGTGCACTGATGGAAAACACCCTTTATATGGGCATCAACGGGAAATATGAGCAGGATGACGGCTGGATTGACAACACCTATTCCGGGTCGAACGCCGTGGGGAATGAATCCGATCAGCAGCAGCTAAGCGGCTACCTTTTATATACCCCCACGGACAGGTTCACCGCAAGGCTGACACTGTCCATGGACAATAGCAATGATTCAGGCACCAATGGCTATGCATTGCCTGCCGGACATAATTTCACCGATTTTAACAGAGACGATGCCGAAGCATCTGCCTTTGATGTCCCCACGGAAGTCGATATTGACTGTTTTTCCCAAAGTTTGCATTTAAGTTACGCATTTAACGCAATCACCCTGACCTCCACCACCACCCACAGAAAACAGGACATTGAGGGAGATTACGACGCCGATTACCAAGCCGACACCCTGTACGACGGATTAAAACAGTTTAACTACAGTGAAACCGAAACATACACCCAGGAACTGCGCCTATCAAGCAACAATGAAAGCGGCATCCGCTGGGTAGCAGGTCTTTACCTGGATTCAGAAGATCATAAACAGGGTCCCTATGGTATGCAGTATCCCTATTACGACGATTTGGGCACCTTTTATGGCAATTTTGATTACAATGCCGACTCTGATACCGACAGCACCACCTATGCGGCATTTGGCCAGGCAATGATCCCTTTTGGCGAACGATTTGAAGTAACCATAGGCGGCAGGTACCAGCACATTGACAAAGAGATTGATCTGGATATGTACTATCTGCCGGTGGGCACCACCGGGGCACCCTATTTTTCCTTTGCCGGGGAAAAGGACTGGGATGTCTTTTTGCCCAAGGCGGCGCTCAGTTACGGCCTGAGCGATAACTGGCATACCTATGTTTCATATTCCCAGGGATACATGCCCGGCGGGTTTAACTACTTTGCCTCTTCCGGATCCACCGAAGATAACTCCTTTGAACCCCAGAAATCAACAAACTACGAAATAGGAATCAAAGGCAATGTGCAGAAATTGAGGGTGGCCGCAACCGTATTCTACATGGATATCAAGGATGTCCATGTCTACAAGGCCTACGGCGTCAATTATTATACAGACAATGCCGACAGCGGTCATTCCCAGGGCATTGAGCTGGAGCTGGCCTATCAACTCACCAACACCATTGAATTGACCGGTTCAGTGGGATTTATAGAGGCTGAGTACGATTCCTATGATGCCGGGGACGGGATATCTTTTGATGGGCAGGATATTGAGAACACCCCATCCTACACGGCTAACGCCGGTATCAGCTATAGACATCCCAGCGGATTGTATGGCCGCATCGACATGAGAGCGAAAGGCGAGACCTCTTTTTATGATGATGCCAACAGAACCTTTGTCAAAGAAGACGCATATGCCGTTTTTGATGCAAAGATCGGTTATCAAACCGGAGAATGGGATTTTTATGTATACGGAAAAAACCTGACCGACGAAGCGTATATCACTGATTTCATATCCAATTCCACACTGATGCTGGCAGGCTTCGGGGAACCGCGGACCGTTGGCGGCGGCATACGCTACCGGTTTTAACGTTCTCTTACTATACTATAAGGATACGGATGAGCAGTGCGGCACAGGCACTGCTCATTTTTGTTTATCTTTCCTTTAGGATCTGTTTGAATTTTACACTCGATAATCCAGTTTTTAGGAAATTTATTCAAATAGGATTGAGAGTTTAAGCTTGCTCTAATCCTCTAAAATCCGCTATAGGATTAATTATCCATCGTTTTTTCCAAATTCAAACTGAGGAGACCCCATCATGTCCGTTGACGTTGAACAGAAGATGCTTGAAATGGCCCAAGCAAAAAAAACGTTTTTGATAAAATACGAAAGGACGAAACAACTGTTCAGCGATCTAGTTAAAAACCAGAGAGGGCTATTATCCAAAGGCGCACCCAAAAATGGAGAGGAGGAGAACAAAGCCCCGGACAAAATTAATATCAAAGAGAGTGTTCATGCCATAGATGAAACCATGAAAATGCTCTCTGAAACAGATCGGCTGATCCTGAACAGCACGAAAAATTACTTTTCCACAGATGACTATCTTTTTCAACACTCATTGGGCGTCTGCTATATCGGCACCATTGTATTGCAGCGATTCAACGAGCTTTTTTCCCAGTATATCAAAAATATGCTCACAGCCAAATTCAAAGAAAATCTGAAACACAGTAAACAAGAGGAGATGGCCCCCTTTTTTTACTATCCCCCGGAAGCCGTGCGCACCATCTCCATGGGATATCTCATCCACGATATGGGCAAAATAATGATCTCTGATTCCCTGTTGAACAAAAAAAGCGGCTTGAGTAAAAATGAGCTTAAAGAAATGCAAAAGCATGTCGGGGAATACGGCACCTATTTTTTGAAAACCAATGGTATTTACGACGTCTATGTGGGAAATATTATCAAATATCACCACGCAGCAATCTATCTCAACGAAAAAAATGCCTATCCTGTTTATCAATCTTCTTCAGATCTGCCGCCCTACGTCAAAATTTGCAAATTAGCCGACATTTACAGTGCCATGACGTTGAAACGAAGCTACGGCGAAGCATTGAATCCCACCAAGGTGGTCAATACGATTTTCCGGGATTATTCGGGACGAGACCCTATTTTGCAGCTTATTATCTATGCATTTGTCAAAGAAATCGGCACCTGTCCCGAAGGAAGCATCCTGACCCTGACAAACGGGCAATTTGTCTATGTCATAGACAGTAAAGGGCCAGAGGTCATCATATTCACTGACAAGACTGGTCATACGATTGAACAACCAGGAACAATGATTAATCTTTCCAGCCCAGACAGCAAAAATCACAACCTGTTTATTGACAATCAGCATCTTCCCAAAACGCCGGTGGAAATGTTCAACCGGCTTCCCGGATACCTCAGGACATTTCATTCGGAATAACGGCCATGGGCCGGCCTGCATTATTAACATCCAGGTTTCCCAAAGCATAGACACAGATCTCCGCCCTCCTGCCCATCAATGTTTTCGACATCAACGCATCTGACAGCAAAATATTGATTCCCGATCCGGGTATAAATACTCCCGATCCGGGTAGAGATATCCATTGAAGCGTGTTAGGAATACATAACTTCAATCATTAACTTGACCGGGAAACAAATGAACACATTATTAAAACTGCAAACGTATATGGGCGGCAGAAAAGCCTTTCTGCCCGGTGCATTGGCCTTATCGGCGATGAGTTCGCTCATGGGCATGCTGCCCTTTATTTTTATCTGGTTAATTGCCGGAGAACTGTTCAAATCCAAGGCAGACGTGTCCCGGGAACTGATAGACACCTATGCCTGGTATGCCATGGGAACGGCCGTGGGTGGCGTTTGCCTCTATTTTCTGGCCCTCATGTTGTCACATCTTGCCGCATTTCGGGCAGAAACCAACATGCGCAGGCAGGCCATGCAAAAAATAGTTCAACTGCCGCTTGGATTCTTCGATACCACTACCAGTGGGCGTATCCGGAAAATTATTGATGACAATGCCAGCATTACCCACACATTCATAGCTCATCAGATGCCGGATCTGGCGGGCAGTATCCTGATGCCCATCGCATCATTGGTTCTTATCTTTGTTTTTGACTTCCGGCTTGGCCTGTCCTGTCTTTTCCCCATCCTGGCGGCCCTGGTTATCATGGGCTCAATGATGGGAAAACGGGGGCGTCATTTTATGAAAAGATACATGGACGCTTTAGAAGAGATGAACACCGAAGCGGTCGAGTATGTCCGGGGCATACCCGTTGTCAAAGTGTTTCAGCAGACGGTGTTCTCGTTCAAAAACTTTTACGACAGCATCACCCGTTATAAAGAGATGGTGTATCAATTCACGATGATGTGGGAAAAACCCATGTCAGCGTATACGGTCATTATTCATGGCTTCGTATATGTCCTTGTCCCGGTGTCCATTTTATTGATCGGAAATTCGGGGAACCTTGCCGGTGTATTGCTCGACCTGATTTTTTTCATTCTGATCACCCCGGTATTTGCCCAAAGTATCATGAAAAATATGTACATGAACCAGGCCATGGGCCAGGCGGCCGAAGCCGTCAAGCGCATAGAAATCTTAACCTGCGCCCATCCCCTGGCTGCCGCCCCCAACCCCACATCCATGAAAGGCCATGGCATCTCTTTCAAAGGGGTATCGTTCACCTACCCGGGCTCCCGGCAAAAGGCAATTGACAATATCAGTTTCACCATTCCCGAAGGCAAAAGCTATGCATTGGTGGGTGCCTCGGGAAGCGGGAAAACAACCATTGCACGCCTTGTTCCCCGTTTCTGGGATGCCGATTCGGGGCAGGTTGCCATCGGGGGCACCAATGTCAAGGAGATTGCCCCCGAAGAACTGATGCAGCACATTTCCTTTGTTTTCCAGAATACCCGGCTGTTTAAAACCACCCTATTGGAAAACATCTGCTATGGAAATCCCCATGCAACCGACCAGGCCGTTGAGCATGCAGTCAATCTGGCGCAATGCCGGGAAATCATAGGCAAACTGCCCCAGGGGCTGAAAACGCGAATAGGCAGCCAGGGCACGTTTCTTTCAGGCGGTGAACAACAGCGGATTGCCCTGGCAAGGGCCATTTTAAAGGATGCACCCATCATTGTATTGGATGAGGCAACGGCGTTCAGCGACCCTGAAAACGAACATTTGATACAAAAGGCTCTGGAAGAACTGACCAAGGGCAAAACCGTACTGACCATTGCGCACCGGCTGACCAGTGTTGTGAATGCGGATTCTATTTTGGTGATTGGCGCCGGAAAAATCATAGAACAAGGCAGCCATCATGAATTGATCCACAGTCAGGGGGTTTACGCCGGGATGTGGCATGAATACCAACGCTCAATTCAATGGACCATCGGAAAGGACAGACAACATGCTTAGCATATTGCAAAAACGTTTGGCCCTGTCCCCCAAAGGGGCCAAGGCGTTCCTCAAGGGAACATTTTTTACCACCCTGCTCAACATCACGCTCATGCTGCCGGCCGTATTTGTTTTTTCATTTTTAGACGACTACCTGAATCACTGGATTGATCCATCAAACCCCATCGGGACGGGAATGGGATATTATATCGTGCTGGGTATATGCTTCATGCTCATCACCTGGGTCATCGCCCGGTTTCAATACCGCAGTACCTATACCACCATATACGAAGAGAGCGCCGACCGCCGGATTCAACTGGCCGAAAAGCTGCGCAAATTACCCCTGGCGTTTTTTGGAACAAAAGACCTTTCCGATCTCACCGCAACCATTATGTCTGACAACACGGATCTGGAACATACCTTTTCCCATGCCGTTCCCCAGCTGTTTGCCTCTGTCATCAGTGTCTTTTTGATAGCCCTTGGCCTGTTCTTTTATCATTGGCAATTGTCCCTGGCGCTGTTCTGGGTGGTGCCGACGGCCGGGGCGGTGGTTCTTATATCAAAAAAATTTCAGCATAAAATCCACAAACGGGTTTATGAGAAAAAACGTCATATCAGTGAATGCATTCAGGAGGGGCTGGAGACGATCCAGGAGATAAAATCCTATAACAATGAAGAAAAATACCTTGATGCATTGGACCAAAAACTATCCGATTACCAGAAAGAAATGATCCGTGGAGAATTAATGATCGGGGTGATGGTAAACGGAGCCCAGGGCTTGTTAAAACTGGGTCAGGCAAGTGTCATCATCGTCGGGGCCCGTTTATTGTCAGCCGGCAGCGTTGACCTGTTTACCTACTTGATGTTCCTGATCGTTGCATCCCGTATTTACGACCCCATCAACGACGTGTTCAATAACCTGGCGGCCCTGTTCTATCTGGATATCCGGATTAACCGCATGAACGAATTGGCGGCATTGCCCGTTCAAACGGGTCAAACCGCATTTCAACCCGACCATTTCGACATTGTTTTCGACAAGGTAAATTTTGCCTACGAAGAGAATAAACAGGTCATTAACAATGTCTCTTTTACAGCCAGGCAGGGCGAAATCACCGCCTTGGTGGGGCCTTCGGGGGGCGGCAAAAGCACCGCGGCAAAACTGGCCGCTCGTTTCTGGGATGTTGATTCAGGCCAAATCCTGTTGGGCGGCCGGAACATCAGCGAAATAGAACCCGAAACGCTGCTGCAAAATTACTCAGTGGTATTTCAGGATGTGGTGCTGTTTAATACCACCATCATGGACAATATCCGCATTGGACGGCGCAATGCCAGCGATGACGAGGTCATGCACGTGGCCAAACTGGCACAGTGTGATGAATTCGTGCGCAAAATGCCCTACGGGTATCACACCGTGATCGGAGAAAACGGCCAGACCCTTTCCGGGGGAGAAAGACAGCGGATCTCCATTGCCCGGGCCCTGCTCAAGGATGCACCCATCGTGCTGCTGGATGAAGCCACCGCCTCCCTTGATGTGGAAAATGAAACGAAAATCCAGGCAGGTATTTCAGAACTCATAAAAAATAAGACCGTCCTGATCATTGCCCACCGCATGCGCACCGTGGCCAATGCCGATAAAATCGTTGTCCTGGAAAACGGCGAGGTGATCGAAAGCGGCACGCCCAATGCAGTAAAACTGCACAATGAGATGTTTGCCCAAATGGTTGCAAGACAGATGGTAGCGGTATAACAGCCATGGCCAGATCCGGTCTATTTGGGCAAACCAAAATATCAGTTTCAATATCCGGGTTAATGTTGTTTAACGTTCCTTGGATCTTCGGGGTCTTCCTCTTCATGGACAGATTTTTTAAAATTACGGATGGCGTTGCCCATCCCCCCGCCGATTTCGGGAAGCTTTCCAGCACCGAAAACAACCAGGATAATGACCAGAACAATCGCAAGTTCCGGAATACCAATTCCACCTAGCATATGATTCACTCCTCTTTGGCTGGGGCGGTCAAACCGCATCCCATTACATTTAATTAAAGCCACTTTGACGGGCTGCGAGCTTGTCAACAGACAGCTCACAGCTGTTCGTTTATAGGAAGGGGATTTTTATACTGTTGAATCAGAACAGGCAGGGCCCTAATCATTAGGTCTACCCTGCCCGTAAAATAATATACAAAAGCAACAAACAACGGATGAAGCCTATGCAAATTTTCTTCTGATACCGACCAAAACACCGGTTCCTGCAACCAGCAGGAGAATTGAAGAAGGAACAGGCACAGCACTGGCAGTTACATTATCAAACTGGACATATTCGTAATCACCGAAAGAGAGGGAAGCAAGATTTGTCAGTTCAGCACCGAACGTAAAGGTTTCTGCGCCTTCATTTCCATCTGTTGTCAGAGTAAAGGAATAAGTGGACCCATCGCTGTAAACGGCATCAAAGGTAATGGAGGTGGCATATAGAGCGTCGCCATTAAAAGCCTCTGCCAGATCAATGGATGTCAGGTTAAAGAGAGAACCGTTTGTCGATGTCAGTGTTGTGGCGGTCGCATAATTGTTCATCAGTGTCTCGGAACCCGTATAGGAATAACCGGCTTCAACATCTGTTTCAACAATTGAATAAAATACGCTATCGTCGTCTGCGGTCAAGGTAAATCCGGATTCGGTGTAAGAACTTCCAATTTCGCCGGAAAGCCCATCAAAAGTTATAACCGCAGCGCTTGCCGGCAGTACGAATAAAACCAGGCCCAAAAGTATGCCCACCATTAAAAGAATATTTTTCATTTTTTATCTCCTAAAAATTCATATTTAAAAAATCAAACAAGTTTGGCCACAAAATCACTTTCATGGTTCAGAACAGCCCAGACTGTTTTGGTGCCGGGATCGACACCATAGGTACCCAGCTCATAACCGGATTTCCAGGGACCTCTTTTAAAGGTTTTGGTACCGCCGTCATTAAGGTCTACGGCATTGACCCAGTTATCGTCTTCATCTCT
The DNA here is from genome assembly GCF_963666145.1 of uncultured Desulfobacter sp. Classification (NCBI taxonomy): domain Bacteria; kingdom Pseudomonadati; phylum Thermodesulfobacteriota; class Desulfobacteria; order Desulfobacterales; family Desulfobacteraceae; genus Desulfobacter; species uncultured Desulfobacter sp. The sequence continues at coordinate 1,875,809 of NZ_OY762614.1, forward strand.
GGCGGCAATGCAGAAGCCGCCTCTCAGAAGATTGGATGCCCGTATTTTTCTGGGATTGTAGGAAATGGAAAGGGTGTAGGTGTCAGTCACCTGGCTTTCATCTTCCTCAGGCAGGTTTCCAGTCAGTTCTTCATCATAAAGACTGAGGTTGTCAACAAGTCCCCAAAGGGTGAAAACATCGGAGGCGGCATCGTCCACCAAGTCTCCGTCCACCCACCCAGTGTTGACTGTCTTGGTCAGGTCACGGCCCACATAGTCTGTTTCATCATTGCTGTTGCTCCCGCTGAGAATTTTTGCCGTGGTATCGTTATACCCGTCAAAAATGGCGGTATAGCTTGCACCCTGGGCAATTTCAAACCGTGATCCGTTCAGGCTGTAACCAAAACGTTCCCTCAGATAAAAGGGGTATTCAGAGTAACTGCGCAGGCTGACCGATGCGTAATCCTCACCCGTACTTGAAGAGTAGAAATCAACAGTCACCCGGGGGCCATCCACAGTAAAAATGTAATACCCGATGGTATACAGCTCCTCCTGGAGCATGGTTTCCCGGCCGTCATCACCGGATTTTGGGGTGTAAAACTTGTAGGAGTTGGAAGAGGTGATCAGCTGCTGAAACTTGTAGTCTCCGCTGCTGTCTGACACCAGGGACCTATGGTGCATGTGATCATGCCCACTGATGTAGCACCCCACATTGTTGGTATCCAGACTTGCAATAAATTCGTCCCTTGAATCGGCATTGGCGGTCAGATCGCCACCAAACAAGTTGTCTTTATGGTTGCCGCCAATGAGATTTTTGTGTGCCAGCACAAATGCGTGGTAGTCATCAGGTCTTGAGCTCACCATATCATCCACCCATGTCACCTGATCCACCGCGTTGTCTGACTGGCTTGTGCCTGTTCCGTCCAAACGGGTGAACTGGTCGATCATGACGCAGCGGACATTTTCATAGTCAAAAGAATAGCTCAGGCCTTTAAGCCCCTCAATATCGGACTGAACGAAATTGGTTGCCCCGTTTACATTGCCGCCGACGCCCTGGGTCTGGGGCCAAAGTTGCACAAACTGTTCAGCCGCGGTCTGGCTGGGTTCATGGTTGCCGCGCAGCGGATAAAATCCGATACCCGCGTCGTAAAGGGCCTGGCAGTGTGCTTCACGGGTGACCAGATTGTGAACACCGGGTGTGTCAGCACGATCCTTGTCCACCAAATCCCCGACCTGAATGACAAACTTGCAGTTATGTTCGATGAACTGCTGGTTCAGGGCATCAATGATGCCTGTGGCACAGGTATTTTCTCCCCCGGATGCTTCATCATCGGGTTTCCATTGGGTATCGGACATCACACCAAAACACCAGGCATTACTGGAAATGGCAGCAGACGCTTTACCCAGACGGAAAAAAGGTACATTAAGTGTAGACAGGCCAAGACCTGCCAACCCTGCACCGCTGTATTTTAAAAATTGTCTTCTATCCATGGCCTTTTTCATAAATATTCTCCTGAATTCATAACGTGGTTTAATTATGTATCTGCAATCATCGGGCTGCTCAGACAGTCTTGTACGCCGTAAATGTTAAGAACGTGTGTCTTATTGTCTAGCATTTCATTTTAATTTAATTTAATTTATTCCCGATCCGGGCATAAACGCTCCCGATCGGGGTAGAAGTTCATGCCACTTCTTGTTAGCACTACGAAACTCTAATTTTCTATACTTATTAATGTAGGAGACTAAGATGTGTCGAAAAAAAATTTTGCTGTTTCTCTGTTGCATCTATGTTGGTTTCCCCTTCCCGGCTTGCCCGTTGCAGGCTGAAGAGGAGGGCGATAAGGCCGTAATTAAAATGGAAAGCATTACGGTCACTGCCAATAAAATCGAAGAAGATATCCAGAAAGTTCCCCAAAGTATTACCGTTATGGATGAGTTTCTTCTAGAGGACAAGGGCATTTCCGATGTGCCTGACCTTATTAAAGAAGTTCCCAACATGACCGTTACGGAAAGTGCCAGTGGAAACGCAGTGAGTTTTCGCGGGCTGAATAACTCCATGTTCACCAACAACAATCCGGTGGTTATTTATATTGACGGGGTTCCCATCATAAGCAGGTATGGTTTTGACGCCTCCCTGGCCAATGTGGAGCGAGTTGAGGTGCTGCGCGGCCCCCAGGGGGCACTCTATGGGAAGGATGCCATTGGCGGGGTCATCAACATCGTCACCAAAATGCCGGAGAATCAATGGCATGGTATGATTGGTGCGGAATACGGCAGTTACAATTATATGCAGGGCATATTTAATATGAATGGTTCTCTGATTGCTGACACCTTGTATATGGGCATCAACGGCAAATACGAGCAGGATGACGGGTGGATTGACAATACCAATGACCAATCAAGTTCGGATGGGAATGAGTTTGATAAGCAGCAATTGAGCGGCTACCTCTTATTCACCCCAACCGACAGGTTTTCAGCAAGACTGACCCTTTCCGTGGACAACCAAAGCATGTCATGGATCAATGGTTATGCATTGCCTGCCGGAACGGATATCAGTGCATTTAACAGGGATGATGCCGAAGAAGTAAACTATGATATGCCCACCGTAAATGATATCGATTGTTTTTCACAAAGCCTGTATTTGAGCTATGCATTTGACGCAGTCACCTTTACGTCTACCACAACACACAAAAAACGGGATATCCAAGGGGATTACGATGCGGATTACCTGGCCGGCAACAATTACGACGGGCTGATCATGTATGACTATAGTGAAACCGAAAACTACACCCAGGAATTGCGCCTTTCAAGTAACAATGAGAGCGGCACCCGCTGGGTAGCCGGTCTTTACCTCGATTCAGAAAATCATAAACAGGGTCCTTATGGTATGCAATATCCTTATTATGACAATTCAGGAACCTTTTATGGAAATTTTGATTTTAATGCCGAGTCGGATACCGACAGTACCACCTATGCGGTATTTGGCCAGGCAATGGTACCTCTGGGAACGCGATTTGAACTGACCCTTGGCGGCCGTTATCAACATATTGATAAAGAGATTGATCTGGATATGTATTATCTGCCGGTGGGAACCAGCGGGGCACCCTATTTTTCCTTCTCCGGAGACAAAACGTGGGATGTCTTTTTACCCAAGGCAGCGCTTTCTTATCGTCTAAACGATAACTGGCATACCTATGTCTCGTATTCCCAGGGGTACATGCCCGGCGGGTTTAACTACTTTGCATCTTCCGGCACGACCGAGGATAATTCCTTTGACTCCCAAACATCATCAAATTACGAATTGGGGATCAAGGGGAGTGTCAACAGATTTAGATTGGCAGCAACGTTGTTTTACATGGATATTGAAGATGTCCATGTCTACAAGTCAGATGGGGTCAATTACTATACAGACAATGCTGATAGCGGCCATTCTCAGGGTCTTGAACTGGAACTTGTCTACAAACTCACTGATACCATTGAACTGACCGGTTCACTGGGGCTTATAGAGGCAGAGTACGATACATATGATGCAGGAAACGGCATATCCTTTGACGGACAGGATATTGAAAACACCCCTTCCTACACGGCGACAGCCGGTGTTTCTTATGCACATCCAAGTGGGCTATACGGGCGCGTTGATATGAGGGCGGTTGGTGAAACCGCTTTTTATGCCGACTCTGAAAAAAATTTTGTCAAAGAAGACGCCTATATCACGTTTAATGCAAAACTCGGATATAGAACAGGCGACTGGGATTTTTATGTATATGGAAAAAATTTAACTGATGAGGAATATATCGTCAGTTACAATTCAAATTCTTCAAAGTCAAGGGCCGAGTTCGGCGATCCATTAACCGTCGGCCTTGGCATCCGCTATCATTTTTAATGACATCAATGCAAAGTTTGGAAAAAAACATGAAGAACCGTACCCTATATAAAGAATTGTGCCGTCATACCGGTTTAATAGTTTACCTTGTCAATATGATGATCATAGCCATCCTGATTTCCGTGCTGCCGGCATGGGCAGAAGAAGACAAGGCAGGTACACAGATTGGTGACATCATCGTTACAGCCACCAAGATGTCCACCGAAGTGGATAAAATTCCCACCAACATCACCGTCATCACCCATGAAGAGATTGAAAAGTATCCGGGCCATTACAATGCGCTGACCGTGCTGCAGGAGGCTAACATACCCGGGCTCTATTTCCCCGCAAACGGCAGTGGCGGCGGCAATGCCGAAGTGGGCATCAGCACCCGGGGCAATGAAATTTCGCCGTGGGGAACAAAGGTGATGATCAACGGCGTGGAGTTTAACCGGGGAAACGGATATGTAAGGGCCGGTAGACTGGCGATACATGATATCGAGCGCATTGAAGTGACCAAAACCCCGTCAGCCGAGTACGGGGATAATGCCCTGGGCGGGGTTATCAACATCATCACACGCAAGGCAAAAGATCCCGTGGAAGCCAAGGCGGGTTTAACCTTCACCAGTTTGGGCGGCGGCAATGGGTATAGTGTCCTTAACGGCACCCAGGGATATTGGAATTATTACCTGGACGCATCTATGGTTCGCGAAGATTCCTATCAGGATGACGGATATTATGATGGCAACAATGTATACGGCAAAGTGGGCTATGCGCTGAATGATGGTGCGCAATTAACCTTCCATGGGTCTTACAAGGATTCAAAGGGAATTTACACCACCGGACTGACCCGGGAACAGTTCGAACAGGACCCGTCCCAGAATCCAAATAACGGCCCTGACAAATACTATGAAACCGAAGAATCACTGGGGGCACTTGTATATCACCAGCAACTGGGGCTCCATGAATTGATGGGTAAAATGGAGTTGCAGACGTCAAATTACCAAATGTACTGGAGTGGGTATAATGACGTGGAAGCATGGCAGGCGCATCCGGAAGTGAACATGACCTTCAATCATGACCTTGGGAATATGGCCAACAAACTTGTCGCCGGTACAGAGTATCGTTACCATGATATTGATGTAAAAAGATACACGGCAACCAGCTTTTCAGATGTGGGCGCACTCAATAAGTCCTTTTCACGCAAAGACATCAGTTATGCAGGCTATCTGCAGGATGAGCTGCGCATCACCGACGCACTCACGGTGACTGCGGGGATTCGTTACGATTATTTTGATCTGGAGCAAACTGCGAATACGGCCAACAGCACCGCCTGGGCGCAAAAAAAGGGGGACTTCAGCCCCAAATTCGGTTTTACCTATCAACTGTGTGACCAGGCAAACCTGTTTGCCGGGTTCAACAGCGGTATCAAAAGCCCGGTCAGGCTTGCGCAATGGTATACCAACGGGGAATTGGATCCGGAAAACCTGCGTTCCTATGAAGTGGGCCTGCGGGGCAATATTTCAAATGGGGTGGATTATAACCTGGCCCTTTTTTGGCAAGAGGTCACCGATAAGTTTGTCAGACAAAGCGCTGACCCGGATGCACAGTATGAAAATGCCGGGCAGACCAGCTCAAAAGGGATGGAGCTGGGTGTTAATGCAAAATTTCGGAACGGCTTATATGCATCAACCAGTTTTACCTACCAAGACTCAAAATTCGATGAATTTATCAGTCAGGGCGTTGATTATTCGGGCAAAAAGATGGTTGGTGTACCGGATATTATGTTTTCCTTCAAACTGGGTTATTCCCAAAAAATGTTCGGAGATATTTCAATAAGTCCTGTGTATACCGGTAAACGCTATTTTAACTATGCCAACACCAATGAAGATGATGCCTTTTGGGTCTTGAATGCCAGGTATGCCAAAACCCTTGGCCGGGTTGAACTGTATGTTGCGGCCAACAATCTGTTTGATGAAAGCGCCGTGGGCAGCGGCAGTGGCGACCCGGGCAATGAAATCCTCTATCCGATTACGGGATTCAGCACCATAGCCGGGTTCAATGTGACGTTATAGACTGAGGATAGCAACCACGACCTGGCTGACAGAACAAACGATAGAAACCATTATAGCCACAGAAATTACATAAGCCCATTTTCAGTCTCTTCTGTAATTTCCGTGGTTAGCCTTTTCATAATGGCAAAAGGAGTATAGCAATGACTAACGAAAGACAGCAAAAAGAGCGTTATTTCTGGGATAAATGCGCCGGATTTTAAGGCACCATCAAGGCACCCCAACGGTAGCTTAAAAGACAAGCAGTTGGGCGATTTTATTTTGATCATGGGCCTTAGACCCTGTAACTGAATCAGTACCAGTACGGCCATATGCGATGCGGTGAATGATAGAATGTTTTTTCCGGGGGCGGAGGTTGCTTCCAGAGATGAATTTCCTTTACTGCAATAAGCGGATAATTGTACTCGATTTCATCCAGACGGCTGACCCGGCTGCCCTGAACGACACCGCACACGGTAACGGCCCGGCCCTTTGCGTATATTTCCCCGTCCAGAAAACCGTCGTAGAGCGCCAGGAATCGACCGCCGGAATCATCAACATGCTTGGGTTTTTTCCCGGTATCCAAAGGTTTTTGAACCACCTCTACAAGTGCCCCCTCCTTAAGATTTTTGGTGGAAACAATTTCACCGCCAAAAAGAACAATAGTCCCTTTAACCGCCTCGGGATTGTCAAATACTGTTTCAAAGGAGACGGAATAATCGACTTGCCGGGACAATTCTTCTGAAATAATCGTGGCACAGCCTGTTGCCAAGACCGATACGATTAAACAGATTATGACGATATTTAAACGGTTCATTGTCGACTTCCCTCCTTTTTTAGACGGTTAATCCTTTTAAACTCATCATCTAAAAAATTCTCAATTTTACATAAAATTTCGTTCTACAACAACATTAGCCTCAGCTTACATGGGAGTGGTTTATTAAGCAATAGAGAGATTGATTCCCGATCCGGGTAAAAATGCTCCCGATCCGAGTAGAAGTTAACGCCAAGTCATGTTAGGAACTACACCATGTTAGGACTATCTAACTTCAACCATAATGATTCAAGGAGGATCCATGTTAAACCAGCCGGGGAAAAAATATAATTTGACCCCTCTAATCTATTTTTTTTTTATTTGTATTCTTTTTTTAAGCCCGCTTGTCAAAGGCAAGGCAGTTGCGTCCCCCCTGACGGGCCGGGATATTATGGTCATGGTGGACCAAGCCCCGGACGGGGATGACAGACGATCCACCATTGAAATGGAGTTAATCAACCGCCGGAACAAAAAACGGGTTCGGATGATGTCATCCTTTGGCAAGGATTACGGCAAGGACACCAAAAAGCTGATGGGCTTTAAAAAGCCCATGGATATCAAGGGGACCTCCTTTTTGTCCTGGGAGTATAATGATCCGTCCAGGGATGATGACAAATGGCTTTATATGCCGGCTCTGCGCAAGGTGCGGCGCATTTCAGGCGCCTCCACCAATGACTATTTTATGGGTTCGGATTTCACCTATGATGATATGGGGGACCGGAATGTGGACGAGGACGACCACACCCTTATGGGGGAAGAGACCGTAAACGGCCATGACTGCTGGAAGATCAAATCCATACCCAGGGAAGATGATTCCCTCTATGACGAAAAAGTCATCTGGGTACGCAAAGACGCCCTTAAAACCATTAAAGCCGAATATTACGACGCCCAGGGCCTGATCAAGACCTATACCGTGGAAGATCTGCGCGAGCACCAGGGTTTTTGGACCGTGTTTAAGATGAAGATGGAGAATCACCGGGAAAAGCACACCACACTGATGACCCTGTCCAATCTTGAGTACAATACTGGCGTGGACGACGCATTTTTCAGCGTCAACACCATATCCCGGGGACATCTGCGGTGAACAAAGATTTCGCCGCCATTTTCAGCCTGGCCGTGCTGTTTTTGCAGGTTTCGGGTGCCTTCCGGCCTTTGATGGCCATGGAGACTGAATTTTCAGGCTTTCTGGAAACCCGGCACAACCTTCAGGTCAAATCGCCCCATGATATTCTGGCCTCGGAAACCCTGGCCCGGCTGGAGCTGACCCTCTGCCGGGAAAAATTTACAGCCTTCGGGGCAGTGAACCTCTCAGCCAACCATCTTCTGGAAGATGAGTCGGGGATCAGTCTGCACGAAGGATATCTGGACTATGTCCTGGACAACATAACCATCCGTGCAGGCCGCCAGATCATCATCTGGGGACAGGCGGACGGTATCCGCATTGTGGATAATGTATCGCCCCTGGACTACACTGAGACCATCACCCGGGACTTTGACGAAATGCGCATGGCAGTAGACGCGCTGAATCTCAAATATGCCTCCGGATGGGGAGATCTTCAGCTGTTATGGATCCCGGTTTATAATTCCGGGGAGCAGCCCGAAAAGGACAGCCCCTGGTATCTCGGCGGCTATGGGGACAACACAGTGCTGCCCGGGGACGAACCCGAGGACCCGTTTAAAGACAGTGAACTGGCATTGCGGTATACCCTGTACCTGTCCGGCATGGATCTGGCTTTCTCCTATTTTTACACCTGGAACGACTTTCCCTGTTACCGGCGCTCCGGCACGGCCCTGGAACCGGTATACGACCGGATGCATATCCTGGGTACAGAATTCTCAAAACCTTGGGGAGAATTTGTTCTCAGGGCTGAAGCAGCCTATTTTTCGGGCAGCCTGGTCCAGGGATATGCCGGCGATTACTTTACGGCCCAAAAGGACCGGATCAAATGGCTCACCGGCCTGGACTGGTATCCCGGAAACGACTGGACTCTGTCCTGGCAGTATGCCCAGGACCATATCCTGGATTCGGGTGCCGGCCTTACCGAAAGCGACTGCACCAAGACCATCACCTTCAGCGTTTCAAGGGATCTGTTCAGGGAAAAACTGACCCTGTCGGCGTTCGGATATATGGATGTTGACGAAAGAGACGGCCTGATCCGGCTGACGGCGGAGTATGAGTTTATAGAAAATCTGGAAGTCTTTTTGGGCACCGATATCTTTGCCGGAGACCGGGAAGGGTCCTATGGCCGGTATAAAGACAATACCCAGGTCTGGACAAAAATAAAATACCATTTTTAAAGGATTGATCATGATTAACATAAATAAAATCAATCAGATGTTTGAAAAATTCGGCAGCTGGATCATCCGGCTGCGCTATCTGGTGGTGGCCGTATTTATTCTGGCCCTGGTGTTCGGGGTGGCCGGTTTAAAAAGAATTCAGACCGATGCAGGCTGGGATAAATGGCTTCTGGACAGCTCAAAGCTGAAAATGGCCGAGGATGAATTTAAAGAAATTTTCGGCAACAACGACTATGTTGGGGTACTGGTTGAATCGGACCATATGTTTAATCCGGACACCCTGGCCCTGATCCGGACCCTGGGCAAAGAGCTGAAAACCCAGGTACCCTTTGCCGATGATATCTTATCCATAACAGACTGCGAATTTTCCCTGGGCCATGAAGGGGGCATTGAAATTATCACGCCGGTGCCCGACCCCATCCCCCTGGACAGTAACACCCTTGCAGGCATCCGGCAGCAGATTCTGGATAAACGAATGCTCAACGGCAAATTGATTTCAGCCGACGGGCGGTTCTCCTGGATTATTTTAAGATTGACCCCCTACCCCGACGGCTGGCGGAGCAAGGACAACAAAGCCGCGGATATGGTGGTCGGACAAGTCGCCGCCACCATCATCCGCCAGGACAAGTATTCGTCCCTGAATCCAAAATCCTCGGGTATGCCCATTATCGCCCATGACAAAACCGAATTCTATAAACACGAGATGGCCCGGACCATGGGGTTATCCCTGATTGTTTCCCTTGTGGTGCTGTCTCTGGCATTGCGGTCCATCAAGGGGATCACTATGACGATTATTGTCACCGCCGGATCAGTGATCCTGACTTTCGGCATTTTAGGCTGGATCGGCAAACCCATTGACGTGGCAATGATCATGATGCCGTTATATCTTGGCATTGCCGTCTCCATCGGGTATTCCATTCATATTTTTTCATTTTTCAAGCGTCATTTTCTCAAGACCGGGAAAAGAAAAGAGGCGGTCCGCCTGGCCGTCAAAGAGACAGGCTGGCCCATTTTATTCACAGCCCTGACCACGGTGGGTGCACTTTCTTCCTTTCACTTTGTGGATGTCAAACCGGTGCGCTGGATCGGGTCGTCCACTTCATTGTTGGTCTCCATTGTTTTTCTCATGGTGGTCATCATGATCCCTGCCCTGCTCTCCTTTGGAAAAGACCAGGATGCAAAAAAAGTCCGGCTGCACTCCAATGCATTGTTAGACAGACTGATGGCAAATTTGGCCAATCTGGTTCTGGCCCGGCCGGTCCCCATCATGATCATATTTATCCTGAGTGTCCTGATAACTGTGGCAGGCATGCGCCATTTTGAGGTCAATTTTGATGTCCGCAAAAATGCGGGACTGAAGGTGCCTTACGTAAACCGTCTGGATCAGGTATGCAAATCACCTTTAGGGGCCTTGTACTCTTATAATGTGGTGGTGGAATTTCCCAACGCGGACATGGCCCGGGAACCGGAAAACCTAAGAAAACTGGATCTGCTGGAACAAGAGGCCGTAGGCTTTTCTTTGACCAAAAAAGTAACGTCCATTACCGAAATCATCAAGGATATGAACCAGGTGCTTCACGATGGTGATTCCCAATTTTTTGCGATTCCCGACAGCAGGGAGATGGTGGCCCAGATCATGCTGCTCTATGAAAATGCTGGCGGCCGGGAAGCCGAAAAATGGATTGATTACGAATACCGGCGCCTGCGCATGACTGTGGACCTCAAGGACTACAATACGGTTGAAGTATACCGGGAACTGCACCAGATCACCCAAAAAGCCCATACGCTTTTCCCCGGGGCAAACGTGACCCTGGCAGGCTCTGTTGCCCAGTTTACCGTAATGCAGGATATCGTATCCAAGGGCCAGCTTACATCTTTTCTCATCGCCATCTGTGTGATTACCGCCCTGATGGTCCTGGTGTTCGGCAAAGTTAAAATCGGCTTGATCGCCATGATTCCCAATATCACCCCGGCCCTGGCCGTAGGCGGGCTCATGGGATGGATGCGGGTGCCCCTGGATCTGATGACCATTACGATCATGCCCATGTTGTTGGGGCTTGCCGTGGACGACACCATCCATTTTATCAACCATGCCAAGCTGGCCTTTGAACAAAAGCGCGACTATGCCGATGCCATCCGCCACACCTTCAGCGCCATCGGGATTCCGCTATTATTTACATCCCTGATCCTGACGGCCAACTTCAGCGTCTACTTAAGCTCACCATCCAATGCGTTGTTTTATCTGGGCATCTTTACCGGCACAGGGATTATCACGGCACTGCTGAGCGATTATTTTGTCACCCCGGTCCTGCTGCGGGCGCTCAAGGCCTTTGGCCCGGAAACAGCTGCCGACAAAACGGCACAGCCCCATTACCATTTAAATAAGGAGGTTACCCAATGAAAAAAAACATATTCACTCTGCTTGCGGTACTGATTGCCCTGGTGCTTGTTACAGGACCGGTCTTTGGGCACACCCTTTTCATGAACCTGACAGACAACGGCGATGGCACCGTGTCCGTGGAAGGCATGTTTTCCACCGGTGCAACTGCCGCAAACCTGCCCCTGTATCTGCTGGATGTAAATGAAAAACAGATTTCAAAAATCAAGCTGGATGAAAACGGAGAAGCCGAATTTAACATTCCGGATCAGCCGTATACCGTATTTCTGGACGGCGGACCGGGTCATACCGTACGTGAAGACGGTCCCATGAAACAACAATAAAACCCCAAAAAGGAGAAATCACATGTTACGAAAATTAAAGCTCGCCAGCTTATCACTTGCCCTGACAGCGTTGTGTACAGGTACTGTTTACGCACATTCCCTGTGGGTCAACATCAATGAATCCTTTGCCCACCCCCCGGGACATGTCATAACAAGCCTTGGATGGGGACATGCCATGCCCATGGATGATTTTCTGATGTCCGAAGCCGGTGCCATTGAAATTGAAAAATACAGCCTGGTGAGTCCGGACAATTCCATCACCCCGATTCCTTTGCCTGTGATCAAACAGGAAAACGTAACCGAGTCCAAAACAGGAATGAGCATTGTCCCTGGAGATCTGGGCTTAAGAAAAATCTCTTTGACCGATAAAACCATGCCCGGCACCTACCAGGTCACGGCTGAATCCAAGGCCACCTATTTTACCAAATATCTGGATGCCGACGGAAAACCCAAAATGGTCACCAAACCCATGGACGAAATAAAGGGCGCAAAATCCTTTGAATTCAGCACCCGGTACAAGGCCGTGGGCAAATCCTATTTCGGCATTGAACACTGGACCCAGCCAAAACTGCTAGGATATGAACTTGAGATCCTGCCCGAAACCGACATGAGCAACATCAAGGCCGGAGACTTGGTCAAATTTACGGTCACCCTAAACGGTAAACCGTTGACCTGCGATATGAAGGGCATGAATTATCTGCACATGACCTCCAACACCTTCGGCGGTCCGGATAAATACATGCTCACGGCATATATCATGGACGGCAAAGCCCAGATCCGGGTGCCCACACCCGGTGCGTGGATGGCCTCGGTCACGGTGAAAAAAGTCGTCTCCAAGGATAATGAGCTGAAAAATCTGGTTAACAAATGTCGGTCTATCTATTACGGGAGCACCGTATCATTTTCGGCGAAGCCTAAATAACAACTGCCTCCAAAGTCGATTTAATTTTTTAGCCCTTGCCCGGCCAGATACAATTAGTCTGGCCGGACAGGCTGTCAATAAAATTCATCGCTGAAATTACTTAAGAAACGAAAACGCCATTGTTACCGTTGCCCCCTGATTCTGCCCCGGGCTTGTAAGGGTAAGCACCCCGTTATTGGCTTCCACAAAGCTTTTGCAATAATAAAGCCCAAACCCTGATGATCCTTTGGTGGAGATGCCGAACTCAAAAATACCTTTTAGATTATCCGCGTCCACACCACAGCCGGTATCCGCTATCGTTAGATAAATTTTCCGGTCCTCAAACCCGGTTGAAAGCGTAATCCGGTGGTCTACAATCTCCGGATTCTCCCCAATGGCGTCGCAGCTGTTTTTAATAAAATTGATTACCACCTGCATGAGCTTATTTTTCTCAATGGAAAAGAGGGGAAGCTCCGGTGCAAGCTTTTCCACCACACGGATATTGTTGGCGGAAATGGTGGCTTTTTGAATTTTCAGGGCATCTCTAACCAACTGATTGAGTCGCACCTTTTCCTTCATTTCCCGGCTTCCCGGTGCATAGCTTCTCTGGAGGCTGAGCACTTCACTCACGTACTCAATGGCGGTGGTGGCGTTGCCCAGGATCCCGGCTGTTTTCTTTCGCTCATGTTCTAAATCATCTATCAACCGGCCCATATACGCTGCGACCTCAATTCCCCTGGGATGGTCATTGACGTAAGAGGTCAGATCCTGCCTATTCACTGCCAGATCATTGTAGCATTGACGCAGGTAATGGCTCAGCTGTTGTATTTTGCTTTTTCTCAGGCGATCCAAGTTTACGCCCAGCGGTGTCACCGCATTTCCGATATTATGAAGAACCATGGCCGACAGCTGGGCTCTACCGGCATCCATGGCCTTATCCAGCAACTCTTTTTGAGCTTCTTCAAGTTCTTTTGTCCTTTTTCTAACAAGCGCTTCAAGGTTTTCCCGGTATTCAGCCAGTTCCGTCTCTGTCTTCTTTCTCTTCGTAATATCCCTGAGAATTCCTATCGCGTTCCATTTTTCATCTATTTTTACCGCCGAAAGGGAAACTTCTACCGGTATGACCTCCCCGCTTTTTTTCCTGGCCAAACTTTCCAAGGTCTTTCCAACGACGCGTCCTTTTCCGGTTTGTTGAAAAATTGCAAAATTCTTTCTATAATTGTCATGGTATTTTTCAGGAACAACAATAAAATGGAAATTTTTGGACATCATTTCATCTGCAGCATATCCCAGAATCTGCGTTGCGGCATCGTTCCAGAATGAGACAAGACCGTCGTTATCGATCATAATGATGGCATCCTGGGCAGCCACCCCTATGCTTCTAAACTTTTCTTCACTCTCTCTAAGGCTTTGCCCAAGCGACTTACTTATAATAATTTCTTGTTTCAGCTGTTTTTCAACCCTTTTTCTTGCATTAAGATCCCCAAGCAGTTTTGTCTGATTCTCTTCAAGCTGCCGGTTGATCAGCTGATTCCTCCTGTTTATCTGTGTAAACAAAAATATCAGTGCACTGATAAGACAGCCGGAGATCACCACCGTAATGACAATAATCTGACCCAGGCTGGACAGTAACGTAATTTTGTCCATTGAAAAAATTATGCCGTATTGCTTTGACATCAGGGTGATGGGATAATAGGCGGTGATCAGTTTTACCTGTTTGCCGCCGAACTGGATCGTGTTCTCACAGGTTCCCTGGAACCCCTCGTTTATCTCTGCTAAAACAGGCTGAAAATCGGCTTTTTTAAATTTAGAGGCATCAATATCAATCCCGGACACTGACTCTGAATAATCCGCATAGATCAGGAATGTCTCAGAACCGGTAAGAAATCGCCAGGATGCCTTTCCCAGGTGAAATCCTTTAAAAAGTTCTTTTGTGTACATCTTCAGGTCCAATACTGCTTTGATGCCTAATGCACTGTATAGACCGGTAGGGTTATCCGTATCAGCGGTAACAATTAGCTGGGCCGTCGATGCATCAAATGTGCTTCCATTTAAATTTTCATCTTCTGCGGTACCGTCCACAGGTTCAAAATGAAAATGATTTTCAGGTGTTTTCCAGGTCGAGACAATTTGCTTATCGTTGAAAAAAACAAGCTTTTTTACCAGCCCCTGGTTTCTGAAAAAAAACTGTTTCAGTCTGCGGATGGTTTCGGTATCGATTTTATTGGAAAGAATCCGGTTAATGAACGGTTCGCTGTTTAAAATGGAGAGTTCATTCTCAAACGCATTAAAATCAGAAGCCATATTTATTCCGGAGATTTGGGCCACTTTTAACATCTGGTCCATTTTTCCCCGAAGAAAATTATCCAGAAAAACAGAATACTGATAGGCACTGATACATACCAGGGTTATCAGGCTGCAAAAAAAAATAATATAATTTTTTTTCATGGACAGATCACAGTTCCAATATACTTACAAGTGCCCAGCTCAAATCATCCATGGCAACCGATACCGCCATGTAATTTTTTTTATCAATGGAGAACGCATACGTTTTCTTTTGGCCGGTGATGATGGATTCGGCCATTTCCCGTATTGTCCGGTCCTTGCTTTTCAGCAGGTTGTAATCATTTTTACGGTACTTATCACTTTTGATGGTTTCAAGATATTCATGATTTTCCAGCGGAGGAAGGCAGAGCAGATGAACCAGTTTATGGTTGACGGCCACCAGTACCCCGGTTTTATCAAGAATGAAAACAGACGAATGACCGTCCAGATATTTATCAATGATTTTGTTCACCGTCACATCCATGCCCGGTACGCCAACCAATCGGTCGTTGTAGTACACAGGGGCGATGGCGGATATCATCCATCCCCGGCCGGCAGGATCCACATAAGGCTCATCCACCCAGACGACTTTTTTATCGGGGTTGTGTTTCTGATCGGCAAGGTAATAGAAATTAAAAGCAGGGATATCCATTCCCGGTTCATACTGGGAAAGCACATCAAAAAAAGGATAGATGCGATTATATGAATATTCGTCGTTATAATAGACCTGGACGACACTGGGCAACTCCTTGATGATCTTCTTGAACGGTTCATCAAGGGGGGAGGTGAACGCAACAATCCGCTTGATCCTGTCGTCCACGGGAATGACACCAGAGACAAATACGGCAGACCCACCATCATCTTCAAGTTTGTATAACACCCCCTGGGGGCTCAAATCGTATTTTTCCCTGTGGGCGTTATACTCATAATTATCTTGGTTTTCATAAAGCACCACGATTTGGTCTGCCAGGGCTTTGATTCTGTTTTTGATAGTCAAAAAATCGTTGCTGATCTGCCGGGTGATAATTTTCAGGCTGTTTCTTTCCTCCTGAACCATTTTTTCCTTATCCGGCCCGCAGGAACACATCAGCACCAGACATATGATCAGGGAAATCATTTTTTTTTTCATGGGTTCTCTCCACATAAAAGTTGATTAAAGCAATTCAGGTCGGCCCTGGGTCCAGCGCGCTGTTTTTCATTTTTACGGGAAACAAAAGTTTAAACTGACTGCCCTGCCCCAGCTGACTGGAGACATCAATACGCCCCCCGTGGAATGTAATTATTTCATACACAATACTGAGTCCAAGACCGGTTCCGGTTCCCACCGGTTTGGTGGTGAAAAAAGGATCAAACAGTTTCTTTAAATTTTCCTGGGGGATGCCGCATCCGGTGTCCGAAACAACGATCTCAACAAAGCGGTCTTCAACTCTTCTGCCGGTTTGAACAAATCGGGTGGACAATTCTATTGTACCGGGGCCTTCGATGGCTTGAATCGCATTGATCAAAATATTCATAAGAACCTGACTGATCTTTTGAGGATAGCATTCAATCCGAGGAATATCACCAAAGTGTTTCGTTACCGTCGTACCTTTCTTGATCTGGGTTTTCAGCATTTTCAACGTATTATCCAACGCATCGTTGAGATTAAGCTCGTTTTGTTTGGCATCATCCACCCGGGAAAAAGTCCTTAAATCCTGGACAATTTCTCTGATTTTATTTACGCCGTATAGAGAGTCGGCGATAAGATCGCCCATATCTGATAAAATGAAATCAATGTCTTTTTCTTTTTTTTCGGCGGTCAAGTCATTTAACAGTTGGGCGGCCTTCGGATCCGTCGATAACCCAAGATATGTCGCAAGATTCTCATATTTTCCCATTAATGAAACAATCTGTGTAAAATATTTTTTGCTGGTGTCCAGATTGGTTCTTACATAAGATAGAGGATTATTAATTTCATGGGCCACGCCTGCAGCAAGCAGTCCGATGGACGCCATTTTTTCTGCCTGAACAATTATTGAGGCCTGGTCATGGACTTTCTGCTCCAATCCCCGGTTGACCTGTGTAAGCTCTTTATTGGATTGTTCTAACGCACGTTGAAGCTCGATTTTTTTTTGCTCCAGGCTCCAGGTATGGGTGAGCGCCCGGGCAAATTGCAGAATTTCTTCGTAATTAAACGGTTTCCTCAGATAAAAGAGGTCATCCCGACCGGTCACAGCAATGATGTCCTCGGGGGCGTATTCACTGTATGCCGTCACAATGACGATTTTAATGCGCGGATCAAGGGCCCATATTTTCCCTGCTGTTTCAGCCCCATTAAGGCCCGGCATTTTCATATCGATGAACGCCACAGCAAAGGGATTTTTTTCCTGAAGTGAAGTTTCAACAAATGCAATTCCCCGGCGCCCCTGATCTGCCAGGGTTAATTCATATCCATAGGGCTTTTCTGGGTCCAAAGAAGCAGATAAAGAGAGATCCTGCCCATCAGACGATTCCATGGCATTGGAAAAAAACTCTGGGGCACCGTCATCGTCTCCGGGCATATCAAAAAGAGCCCGGCCCATGAAGAGGCTGTCCGGCTCATTTTCCGGCAATAGTATACTTTGATACGTCTCCCGGATGGTTTCATCGTCGTCAATGACCAGTATTCTTTTATTCTCTTTCATTGTCCATCTCTTTCAAAAGGTATTCGGTATTGCGATATTTGATTTCATTAATGCAATAACAGTCATGGGCTGATATAGGTTCATCAACATGTAAGCGCATCCCACAACAAAACATGAAAGTAATTTAAGAAGTTATCTGAACTCTGATATAAAAAGATTTAACCATAATTTTGACGAGTTGAAAAGAGATGGCACTATGTTATGGGCTCAAAGTGTTTTCCTGCACTATCCTGCGCGCAGATATGATGGCATCAAATATTTTCAAATAGTTCAAAAACGGTAGGTCATCTGAAGGCCGACAGATCCCGGATCACTGTATATGGTGTAATAACCGCCATAGTAACCATAAGAATCGTATTTTTTATCAAAAATATTTTTGCCGTAGAGATAGATATCAAAATGCTCTGCCTCATATCCGATTTTGGCGTTTACGATTTGATAGGCATCTCGTTTGTATTTGTTGGCTTTATCAAAGTACATGTCACCATAACCGATCAAATCCGTCCGGGCATAAAAGCCGTTTTTCCAGCGATATTGGGCACCGAGATTAAATGTGTACTCCGGGCTGTAGGTACTTTTGTTTCCCTGGTAATCTCCGGCGGTATCCTTGAAATCGTCAAATTCAATGTGAGTATAGCCGAAACCGACCGTCATGGTCAGGCCGGCGGTTATTTTTGCCGTAACCTCCAGCTCAATACCCTTACCGGTTGCTTCGGCTGCGTTTGTTACATAAGATTCAAGGGATGAAACGTTTTCCGATACCTGCATATCGGAAATATCCATCAGGTAAATACTTGCATTGACGATCAATCTGTTATTGAAAAAGGTGTTTTTAACGCCAACTTCATAAGACCACAACTCCTCTTCATCAAAGGTGTAGTATTGCGAATCTGTGGCTTGAAAATTAAATCCGCCGGCGCGATATCCTTTGGATACGCTCAGGTACGTCATGGTCCCCTGCAAGGGACGGTATTCCAAGGCAAACTTGGGAGTTATGGCCGCCCATGAATCATCGGCATCTTTTCCATTGGTATGA
The DNA here is from genome assembly GCF_963666145.1 of uncultured Desulfobacter sp. Taxonomy (NCBI): domain Bacteria; kingdom Pseudomonadati; phylum Thermodesulfobacteriota; class Desulfobacteria; order Desulfobacterales; family Desulfobacteraceae; genus Desulfobacter; species uncultured Desulfobacter sp. The sequence continues at coordinate 1,894,459 of NZ_OY762614.1, forward strand.
TCTTGAAACTCTTTTTGTGTTGTCTCGTAACGCAGACCGCCCACAAGGCTGAAATATTCGGCCAGCGGATAGGTCAGATTGGTAAAGACAGCATAGGTATTTCCATCGATATCCCTGTCATTGGCACTGACGATACTGCCATAATCCGTTTTAAAGTCATAGTTCATCTCCTCTTTATCGCCATAGACGCCCGCAATCCACTTCACGCCGACCTTGGCATAGCTCAAACGAAGTTCCTGGGAGAATGTAGAAAGCTGGTTGTCTTTATTTGTATGCATCAAGGTGGCGCTGCTGCAATCGAAGTCATTGACGGCCTCATCATCATAAACCCTTCTGGAGGTCACTGCGGTCAATTCAAATGCATCGTTGATCTCATAATTGATTTTAAGGGATTGGGATTGTTCAGACGCATTGTTTTCACTTTGCAAATTAGAAGAGACCTCGCGATACCTGGGTGCGGGCAATTCGTATGACTGCGCCCCATATTCCCCCAGGTTCATATGTGCCCCACCGCCGTCATATTCGAGTTGTGTTGAAATAAAAGAGACTTCCAGTTGATCTGTCGGAGTCCAGCGCAGATGCGCCCTGCCAAACCAGTGTTCTCTATCGTCAGGGGACGCTCCGGTTACCGTGTTTTTCATGATACCGTCTTTTTGGGAAAACTTTCCGGCAATCCCGACAAATAACGTATCTGCTTGAATGGGGCCGCTAAAGTTGATGCTATAAGTTTGTGTTAAGCGGTTGTCGTTTTCCGAAGAGAGCCATGTGCCGATATCGGCGGACAGGCTCGTCCTAAAATTATTGTCCGGCGGCCGGGTAATGATATTGATGACACCGGCTTCCGTATTTTTTCCATACAAAGTTCCCTGGGGACCTCTAAGCACCTCCACCCGTTCAATATCAAGAAATGTATTCTCAAATCCAAGGATCGACTGAACCGGAACACCGTCTATAAAAAGTCCGGTGGAAAGCGTCATTGTTTCAAAGGGCGCATGAACACCTCTCATGGATGGTGTATTCATGCCGGCTCCGCCTTCGTTAAAGATCATTAAACTGGGGACAAGATCAGACAGATCAGACAAGGATTCAATTTTCGCATCCTCAATTCCCTGGGTTGAGAATGCGGTAATCCCCATGGATACCTCCTGGATATTTTCCTCCTGCTTTTGGGCAGTGACGGTTATCGTCTCCAGTGTTTTCGACTTGTCGGACTGATTGTCAACGTTTTGGCCGGCCATGGCTGAGAGATGGGCTGAAAACAGCAGAATCGCTGTGCCCAAAAAGATCATTGGTCTTAAAAACAAGTTCATTTCACCTTCCTTTTTGGTATCTATTATTGCGTTTTCATCTGGCGGGCATGAAAAATCCCAGGGCGTGCCTCGTGATATATATCTTTTCCAGTTCAACAGATCCTTTGAAGCAAAAAACAAAACAAATCGCTCACATACCCAAACAAACCATTCGACCCCAAACGCAGCCGGACTCAAAGGCCCTAAATTTACATCATCCCATGATGATGGATGTCTTATGTTTGAAAATTATAGCCATGGGCACGACAGACCGAATTTCCACCTTTTTTAAGAACGCCGGGATTGATGCTGAACTGCTTTTTAAAGGCCCTTGAAAAATGACTTACATTAATATAGCCGACGGCATTGGCAGCTTCGGACACGGAATGGTTTTTCTCCCTGATCAGGGCCCAGGCCTGTTCCATTCTCAATTTTTGAACAAAGGTAAAAATGGTTGTATTAAAGGTCCGTTTAAACTCTTTTTTCAAGGTAAATTCATTGAGACCGCAGCGTCTGGCCAGTACAGGGATGGTCGGAGGATCAAGAAAATCTTGCGTTAAAATAGACTTTGCGTGGACCAGCTGATCTCTAATGTCAGGCCCTAAAGAAGGGGGATTATCCTTTCCGACATTTTGACAGAACAATTCCACCTGGCGGGACAAAAGTATCATAGCCCGGCTCTGATAAAACAACTCAAGGGCCGGTCCATTCAGTGGTGGCGGAGTCAAGACTTCCAGAGCTGTTTTTCTTAATTCCGGGTCCAGGGGATGAGATAAAAATTCCTTCCCACGAAAAAAACGTATCTGTTTTCGCCCGGCAACATCCTCAATGAGATGGTCCGGAAGGTAACGGTGTAAAAGGCGGGGGTCAATCATCAACTCCACACAACGCACCGGAAGAGAAGGATCAATGGTCATGCAGCCCCATGTTTTTTGAAGGGCGCCGATGGTATTCGTGTTGGGCCCCACATGGTGATCTTTTTGCTTAGAACCGCCTGGGCTTGAAAATGTACTGGAAAAGCGCCCTGAGAGGGTCAGGCAGAAGGTAACAGGGGCATTGCCTACCCTGAAATCTATACGGGGATAGTTCGTGGCAGGGCCGGTCATTATGCACAAATAAAGCCCGGGGGCCACCGGTAAAATTTCCGGTAAAAACGCCATGGCGTCAGCCCCTTTTATTTCAAAAAAAAATTTGCCCAACTGACCGGCACCAGGATAGATAAAATCAGATCTCATCTGAATACAGGCGGTCATAAACTGGCCTTCCTTAAATCATATAGGTTATGTTCCCGTCGAAATCCGTCATGTGTCAACTAAGTAATATCAAAAAATATACATATAGCAACAATAAGTTTGCTTCAACTAAAAATAGCACGCTATAATTTAAAATAGTGCTTGACAGGAACAATGTATTTAACTAATTACTTAGTCAAGTCTAACTTTCTATCATGATAAAACAATCAACTAAACCTATTTAATTCAACGCAAAAATCAAGGAAGCTGAATCGATTAACTCCGTACAGGACAAAAATAATAGTTCACCGTAATACTATGGAAGGAGGTAATAAATGGAAAACAATTTCACCATGGAAACCCATAAACAGGATAACGACCTTTATATTGATATGAAAGGCACCTTTGACGGGGCATCGGCGTTTGCCCTGATTCATGAAATCGGAGATGGGCTTCACGATGCAACGAACAGTATTCATGTGGAAACGAATGATATCTCAAAGGTTTATCCTTTCGGCAGAGCCATTCTGGCTCATAATATGCCGAAAAGATGCAGAAAGTGTGTATATTTTAGCGGTGCCATGGCGGATCAGATTGCCCCTGAGGGGTGCTGCACCATAAAAGACGGGAATTCTCAACGAACTTGCCGGCAGTGCACAGGAGATTGCGAAAACTGCTCATGCAAAAAAGCAAATCCACTCAAATCTTAAACGAACATATATCCGGATAGGAAAACAGCGTTAAGTCTCAAAGCAACTCGGGCGGGAAAGCAACAACCTGGTCAATATCCGGTGCATCGCAAAACAGCATCACCAGGCGGTCCATGCCAAGGGCGATGCCCGCTGCGGGAGGCATCAGGGCAAGGTCGGATAAAAACTTTTCAGGCAGCGGCAGCTTTGTCTTACCGTGTCGAATGCGCAGTTCATTTTCCGCTTCAAACCGCTTTCTCTGAAGCTTGTGGTCGGTAAGTTCCGTGAATCCGTTGGCCAGTTCAATACCAGCCGCATACATCTCAAATCTTTGGGCCGTATCCGGTTTTTCAGGATGAATTGCGGCAAGACTGGCCATGGACAAAGGATAGTCATAGAGGAAACACGGCCGGGATGTGCCTAAATGGGGTTCAATGTCAAAACTGATAATCTCATCAAACTGCCCGGTATCAATGGCCTGCGCCAGAGAGAGATCAGAAAAATCTTCAAAGGCTTGGGCAACGGTCAGCCGCTGGAAAGTGCCGGCAAGGTCCAGGGTTCTGCCCTGGTAGTCCATACGGTCCGGGGTTCCCAGGCCCTGTGCAATATGCCTTAAAAGCCCCTGGCATTGGTCCATGAGATCGTCATAGGTCTGGTGGGCGGCATACCACTCAAGCAGTGTCAGTTCAGGCAAATGCCGCTGGCCGCGCTCACCCTGGCGAAAGCATTTGCAGATCTGAAAAATTTTGTCCGCACCCCGGGCCAAAAGCCGTTTCATACACTGCTCCGGGGAAGCTTGCAGATACGATTCCTGGGACGCCACCGGATCTATATGGGCTTCGGGGATGATCGAGGGGCACCGAACCGGGGTCTCCACCTCCATAAAGCCCATGGAACGGAAAAAATCCCTTGTCAACGCCATGACAAGGGATCTTTTTTTTAAATTTTTCAGTAATTGTGAACTGTTCATCTTAAGTGCGAATAAGATCTATTGTTTTACCTCGTACAAATCCGTTGTCCGATCCTGGAGATAGATGCGCTGGTATTTGGAAATATCTGCCTGATCATAGAATTGATAGCCCCGCTCCCGGCATGCGTTGCAGGCATTGATGGGGATATGAACGCCAAGGACATGATTTCCCGGCGTTGCCTTGGAATCCACCTCAAAACTGCCTCCGCAATCCCTGCATATCCGGATTTTTTCTTTCTGGCGCTCAAAAATATTGTCCGTATCATAAAAAATTTCCCGGTGGCGGGTCATAATCTGTCCGGGTTCACCGGCGGCGTCTCTCATTTCATACCGCTGCCCCCAGTAGCGCATAATCTGGTCACAAGTCTGTTTGATTTTATCCGTGGTGCTCACCGACTGTTTGAGCCTTTCCGGATCGTAATTGGGTTCCACCACACCGGAGTAATCAATGCCTGCCATGGCAAGGATAATCCCCAGATTAACATAGGGCAATGCACCTTCAATGGCATACCCCCCCTCAAGCACGGCAATGTCCGGTTTGAGCATGGAGGTCAGACGCGCATACCCCTGGGCCGAAAAATTCATATTGGTCAACGGGTCTGTGTAGTGGTTGTCCTGACCGGCGGAATTGACCACAAGATCCGGTTTGAATTCCGCAATTACCGGCAACACACAATTTTCAATCACATAGAGATACCCTTGGGTGGACGTACCCGGGGGGAGCGGAATATTCAAATTGGACCCCTTGGCATTGGGGCCGCCCAGTTCATTGGGAAAGCCTGTACCCGGATACATGGTCCGGCCGTCCTGGTGCAGGGAGATAAACAGGACATCAGGGTCATGCCAGAAAATATCGTTGGTGCCGTCCCCGTGGTGGCAGTCCGTATCAATGACGGCAATCCGCTTGACGTTGAACTGAGTACGAATATATTCCACCATGACCGCTTCGATGTTGATGTGGCAGAATCCCCGGCCGCCATGGGTCACCCGCATGGCATGGTGGCCCGGCGGTCTGACCAGGGCAAATCCGTTTTTCACCTCTTTTAACATCACGGCATCGGCAATGGCTTTGGCACCGCCTGCCGAGATCAAATGGGATTCGGTGGTTACGCTCTGTTCATCAGGCACACAGAAATGGGCCCGTTGTATATCCTGGGGCGTTACAAGTTCCGGTTTGTACTCTATAATTTCAGGGACATCAAAAATGCCCTCTTCGGTAACCTGGTCCTGAGTATATAAAAGCCGCTCTTCTCGTTCAGGATGGGTGGGGTCAATGGCCCAGTCAAATGCAGGAAAAAAGACCAGTCCGGTTTTATGCGGTGCGTTTAACATGGTATTTCCCCTTAGTTTTCCAGCGCATGCGGGTTAAGCATTGATTCATATCCATGTATCAGGCCAGGTTTAAGCTGAATTTTAGTCCGAAATATTTTTCCCTTGGGAGAAAAGTTGCGCACAATATTAAACTCCTGAAACTCCACCACTTCCACCTCGTTGAGATTATCGGGATCAGCCCCGGCATTTTCGGCTTTGTCTTTTAGCAGGCTATAGGCGGTCTCCACCAGGTCCTCTTTGGAAAAGGATTTGGAAACAGGTTCGGCAAAATCCTCCTCGTGGGCGGTGACGACGCCCTGTTCCGTGTCGGCATTCACCGTGACCTCACAGGTCGTCCTGGCAAGGGCTGCGCCAATGGCGTTTGCCACCGACGCATAGGGGACCGCTATGGTCTCAAGCTGATACATCTCCTGAATTTTTTTGGCAAAAAATCTGGCAGGGCCGCCCATGAGCAGAATGGTGTCCGGGCTGAACTTGTAACCCTCAAGGAAATCATGCACCGTATAAACGGGTTTGGAATTCAAGGTATCTATCATCTCAAAGGTTGTTTTCAAAATGATGTTGCAGCAAAGTTTAAATACGCTTTCCGCCGCGTCCTTTTCGTTTGTGCCCAGTTCATCGGCAATGGATTTTATACCCTGCCGGGAGCGCTCCTGATCTCCGGTTTCCATGAGCCCCAAAACCACCAGGGCGTCCGTGGGCGTGGGAACAGATCCGCCAAAGGCCATGGACGGCCCCACACGGTCAGGTCCCACAGTCAACATGCCCTTGTCATTGACCCGTAAGGCCGAATCGCCGCCGATACCTTTGGAAACCGTCCGCAAAGACCGAATCAGACTTCTATATCCCCCGCGCTGGATGCCCACGGGCTCAAGCAACGGCGTTTTATCCACCAAAAAGGCAATGTCCGTGGTGGTCCCGCCAATATCGAGAACGACGGCATCCTGACCTTCGGGGGCATAGGGAATGGCACCCATGATACTGGCGGCCGGCCCGGATAAAACCGTCTGGGCCGGAAAATCCATTGAGGCTTCCAATGTCATGGTGCCGCCGTCCGCTTTGAGGATCTGAATGGGTACGGTAAGTCCCATCTCCTCAAGGGATTGTTCAACGGCCTGGAAGAATTCCCTGTGCAAAGGATATACGGCTGCATTCATATAAGTGGTGGCGATGCGCCGGGGAAAATTCAAATTACCCGACACATGGTGCCCCAGAAAAATTTGTTTAAACTGCTTGTTTAATATCCGCTTGATCAAAATTTCATGGGAAGGATTTCTGACACAAAATTTGCTGACAACGCCCACATATTCGATGCCTGCCTTTTTGAGCTTTTCACCCACATCCTGAATTTCCATCTCATTGATGTGCTCGATCTCCCGACCGCGATGGTTGATGGAGCCCCCCACGGCATAGTAGTGATCCCCGGTTCTAAAATTTTCAGGGTCCACGCCCGGCCCGGCTGAAACGATCATGCCCACCGGTGTTACCGTCTGCTGGACAATGGCGTTGGTGGTCAGGGTGGTGGAGATAACCACCCGCTCAATGCATTTGGGATCGACGTCCTCAAGAATCGAAGTAAAACCTGAAAGAACGCTTTTAAACAAATTGTCCGGTTGGGTGGGCACCTTTACATGTTTTTGAACACCCTTCTGGCTGAGAAAAACAACGTCTGTATGTGTGCCGCCGACATCTAATCCTAAAATCATGGCGTCTTCCTTGGCATAAAGATTTTGCGCCGAAATATACGGTATTCACGAAGCTTGTCAGAAATCGATTAGCTTGTCAATGAAGTTTTACCTCCTTGAAATATGAAATTATTTAATTTATCTTCCATAAACAATGTTCTGTTCTTTAAATATTTTTCAACTGTATTTTTCAATAAACAGGAGTGTATATTGGCCGTTGTCGAATGGAAAAAACAAAATACGGTGGCAATCGTTTCGATGTGTAACGCTGCCAACACCATGAACAAAATTTTTGCCCGGGATTTCAACCGTTGCCTTGATCAGATTGAATCGGATACGCAGGTCAAATCCATGATCCTTACCGCTTTGGACGAAAAAAACTTTTCCCAGGGTGTTGACGTGGCGTGGGTCGGTGAAAAATTAGCCGGCAACCAACGGCAGGAGGTCATTGACTTCATGTACGGCATGAACGATGTGTTCAAGCGCCTGCTGCTTTCTCCCGTACCGGTAATCGCTGCCATAAACGGCCATGCCTTTGGCAATGGCGCCATTTTGGCGTGCGCCTGCGATTTCAGGTTCATGAGAAAAGACAAAGGATTCTTTTGTTTTCCCGAAGTGGACCTTGGCATTCTTTTTCTGCCCGGCATGATCGCTTTGCTGCGCAAGGCGATCCCCGAACATTTGTTCAATCATATGCTGCTCTCCGGCCAACGGATGACCGCCGTGGATCTTGAGCACGCCCATGTAATAGTCAAGGCTTGCGAAAACCAGGAAGATATGATGAAAGAAGCCATGGCCTTTGCTGCAGGATTTGACAAACAGCGCGGTATTTTCCGGGAACTGAAAACCAGAGTTCACAAGGATGTGGTCCAAATCATGGATGAGCAGGACCCCGCATATATTGACACGCTCAATCTGTTTGTCACAAAGGACTAACGGATCGTCTAAACAAAACCGGGGACTTTTCGTTCAATCACCAATTAGGCCGCCACCTGGTCCTTTAGAAAGTGAATAAATTTTTCACATATCGGGGAGCGGGTTCTCTTCCGGGACAGGGTCAGATAAAAATTTCGGGACAGGTCAAGGTCTTTCACACTGAGGGCATGCAGCTGCCCCCTGGCCAGTTCCTCGGTCACGGCAATGGTTGAAAGGATGGAAATTCCTACATTATTGAGAATGCCCTGGATCACTGAAACCGAATTTCCCATGGTCACCGCAGGCTCAAGCCGGGACACGTCAACCCCTGCCTTTTCCATGCTGGTGATAACGGTTTTCCATGTGCCGGACCCCTGTTCCCTGGCAATAAACGGCTGGGACAACAAGGCCTTGCAGGAGACACTTTCCCGGCCTGCCCATTCATGGTCGGCGGGCACAACAAGCTTCATTTCATCTTCAACCAGCTTCTCCTGGGCAATGTCAGGATCATTGGTTTTTGCACCCACCACACCCAGTTCCAGTTCGCCGTCTTTGACGGCGCGGGTGATCTGGCCGGTATCCCCCACTGACATAAAAATGGAGACATCCGGAAAGACGGATTTAAATGAGCCCATGATTTTGGGCAGAATATACCCGGCCGGAATGGTTGACCCGCCGATGAGCAGCTGCCCTTTGGTATGCCCTAAAAAATCAAGCATGGCAGACTGGGTTTCCTGCTTGAGCGCCAGCATCCGTTTGGCATAGTCATAGAGAATTGCGCCGGCCCGGGTGGGTTCGGTCACCTTCCCCAACCTGTCCAGCAGGCGGCATTGAAAATGTGCTTCCAATTCTTTTATGTGGGTGGACACAGTGGGCTGGGATAGATGAATCTGTTCTGATGCTCTGGAAAAACTTTTCTGCTCAACCACGGAAACAAAAATATGAAGCTGCCACAAGTCCACGTTGATATATCCTTATTACTTAGTAAATGTTTATTAGATTACGGCCTGAATTTTTTTACAAACGCGCAAAAAGTTAGACGCTAACGAATTTTATGGTGCAATTCTTTGATATTACTAATAACGATCCTGCCATTTTTGACTCTGAACGAGCGCCTCAAATTTTTCTTTTACCCTGCGTTCCACAGGCCTGGGAACCATATCGGAAATGTCCCCGCCATACCTGGCGACCTCTTTAATGATCGACGAGGAGGTGAAGATCCAGCGTGATCCTGTCATAAGAAATACCGATTGGACTTCTCTATTGAGTTTTCTGTTCATCAGCGCCATCTGAAATTCACTCTCAAAATCAGACAAAGCCCGCATTCCCCGGATAATGGCCACGGCATTTTTCATTCGGGCATATTCAACAAGAAGCCCGTCAAAAATTTCCACCTCGACCCTTGCAGAATCCAACTCGGCCGATGGATCGTCAAAACATTCCTTGATGATGGAAATACGCTCCTCGGGGGAAAACAACGGTGTTTTTTTAGACGAATTGTACAGCACCCCTACAATCACATGGTCAAAAATCTCCTGGGCGCGCCTGATGACATCAAGATGTCCGTTTGTTAGGGGATCAAAGGAACCAGGGTAAATGGCAATTGTCCGTTTTCGGGTAATCATACACATCCTTGTCGTCTGTCGGATTTCCTCAAAAATCTAAGTGCTGTCCTTGAGTATTTTTTTTCCAGGTATTTGTCAAGGCTGTTTACCGGATAGTTAAAGCTTTCTTTGGCAGACTGTTCCACGATCACAATGGCGTCGGGTGCAAGAAGATCAAAAAAACCTGGTTTTCCAATCACCTGTTCGGGATACCCCTTATTGTAAGGTGGATCCATGAAAATCAAATCAAAGGGCTGATGAAATACAGGTAAGGCGGCGTTAATAATATCATGACGGATAATTCGGGCATGATCCGACATCCGGCACAGTTCAACGTTGCGCTGAATCACATCACAGGAAGACTGGGCCGTGTCCAGGAACACAGCGGACTGGGCCCCGCGGCTCAAGGCCTCAAGCCCCAGGGCGCCGGTGCCGGCAAACATGTCGAGCACCCTTTTCCTTCGGATACCGGGGCCAAGTATATTAAACAAAGCTTCTCTAACCCGGTCCGAAGTGGGCCGGATATCCTGTCCCTGAATCTGCACCAGTTTTCTGCCCCGGCAGGCCCCACTGATAATACGCATCAGTTTTCAGACACTTTCTTTTTAACCAAGTTCAGGCTTGCACCCATCTGTTTGGCCGCAGCCGGAAGATCACCGTTCATCTGATCCACCTTGAAACGAATAAATTGCTTTTCAAACGCTTCTTTTGCACGGTCCAATTTTTTCATCTCAAAAATCCGGGTGTGCATCTCACCTGTTTCAGAGGATGATTTAATATTAGAGTTATAGGGTGCCGGCAGATCATTTTTCCAAATAACATCCGCTTCCACCATGATGGATAAACGCTCCATCAAATTTTTAAGTTCCCTGACATTTCCCTTCCAATGCCATTGTTTTAGAATTTCAAGTGCGTCTTTGGACAAGCTTTTTTTGGGGGCCGATGATTTTTCGGCCAGATGGGTTAGGAAAAAATCCACAAGTATAGGCAGATCCTCAATCCGTTCCCTTAGGGACGGCACATGGATCGGTATGACATTGAGCCTGAAAAACAAATCTTCCCTAAACCTGCCTTCTTTGATCTCGGCTTCTAGGTCTTTGTTGGATGAGGTGATCACACGCACATCCATGTGCAGGGTGCGGCTTGATCCGATGCGCTGGAAGGTTTTGGATTCCAGCGCCCGCAACATTTTGGCCTGGGTGCTCACGCTCATATCCCCGATTTCATCTAAAAACAAGGTGCCGCCGCCGGCCAGTTCAAACTTGCCTCTGTTTTTTGCCGAAGCACCTTCAAAGGCGCCTTTTTCATAGCCGAACAGTTCTGATTCCAGATGCTCTTCGGGGACAGCCGCGCAGTTGATAATGATAAAAGGTCCTTCAGGGCGTTTGCTGAACTGGTGAATGGTTCGGGCCACCATCTCCTTGCCCGTACCGTTTTCGCCCGAAATCAAAATGGACGCATCGGTGGGTGCTGCGGCCATTATTTCGCCATAAAGTTTCTGGACCGCCGCACTTGTGCCGGTAATGGAATTTTTTTCGATGGCCTTTTTGCGAAGGTACCGGTTCTCTTCTTCAAGTTTTCTGAAATTCAGGGCATTGTTGATGGTGAGTATCACCTTGTCAATGGACAGCGGCTTTTCCAGAAAGTCAAAGGCGCCGGATTTGGTGGCATCCACAGCAGACTCAATGGAGCCGTGGCCTGTGATCATAACCACCGGCAACGTGGGGTGGTGCTGTTTGATCTCCTTTAGGGTGTCAATCCCGTCCATGCCGGGCATCCAGATGTCCAGCAGCACGATGTCCGGGGAATGGGAGTCAATTTTTTTCAGGGCTTCGTATCCGTTGAATGCATGAATCACTTCGAATCCCTCATCGGAAAGAATTCCTTCCAGTGAATCAATAATGCTGGATTCGTCATCAACAATCAGAACTGCCGGGTACATATACTAAATCCTTTCTATATTTAGTGTTTGGACGGCTCGTAAGAGGAGCTTTAGCTCACAAAGTCACCTACCTGCGGCGTTGCAGAAAAATTTACCAAAATCTTAGAATCGGGCCTCACAACCATGAGGTTGCTCCGATTTTAAATTTTCTGCGCCTTGCATCTGGGTAACTTTTCATCCAATCACAAGTTTTCATTCAGGCTCTATTTACAATTACCTTTTTATAACTCAGGCCTCATCGGCAGGCAATTCAATGATAAATTTGGCGCCGTTGGGCTGATTGTCCTGGACCCGTATGACGCCGTTATGATCTGAAATAATGGAGTTCACAATGGCAAGTCCAAGACCCATGCCCGTTTTCTTGGTCGAAAAATAGGGTTCAAACAATTTGGTTTTTTCCTTGTCTGACATCCCTTTGCCATCGTCTGCGACTTCAATACGCACAATTTTAAGAATGGGATCATAGGAGAGGTCAATCACAATGGTGCCTTTTTTATTTACGGCATACACCGCATTATCAATCAGGTTAATAAAGGCCTGCTTCATGTGCTGGTGATCCAGTTTCAAGGTGGGAATATTGTCCTTGAACCGGGTCTGGATATCCACCTGTTCCAATCCTTCCTTATACAGAGCAACGGTTTCATAAATAATATTTTCTATTCTGGCCGAAGCGAAATTGGTATCCGGAAATTTGGCAAAGGTGGAGAATTGATTGACCAGATTCCGGATCAGATCGACATGCTCGACAATGGTATCTGCACACCCGCTGAAGACCTCATCGTCAATAATTTTACCGTATTTGCGTTTAAGACGCTGGGCTGACAGCTTAATGGGCGTCAACGGATTTTTCACCTCATGGGCAATGCGCCGGGCAACCTCCCGCCAGGCCACAAGTCGCTGGGCCTTTTCAAGTTCGGTCACATCATCAAAAACGAGTACGGCACCCAAATTTTGACCGGTATCATCCTTGAGTGCGGTATAATGTAATGAAAAATGTTTGGGAACGCCTGCCACGGCTGCGGAGACCGGAATCTTGAAGTGTGATCCTGCCTCTTCGGCCTGTTCAAATATCTTATTGGCCAAAGAGAGATACTCTCCTGTCAAAACTTTCCTGAAATTTTTATCGAGGATATCATGACTGCTCACATCCAGCATGGACTCGGCAGCTTTGTTCATGGTGGTGACCGTTCCCTCATTGTCCATGGAGACCACCCCGGCAGAGATGTTTTTCAATACGATCTCAATGTACTGGCGGCTTTTTTCCAGCTCGACATTCTGCTGTTTGAGCATGCTTTCGGACAGGGCAATCTGCCGGCGACCCTCGGCCAGCTGGCGGGTCATGGAGTTAAAACTTTTGATCAGGGTGCCGATCTCATCGTCGGTCTTAAAATCAATCTGATAGGCCATGTCACCGTCTATAATCCGCTGGGTGCCCTCGGCAAATTTCATGATGGGAATGGTGATGGATTTTGCAATCTGAAATCCAAACCACACCGCACAGAACACAACAAGAAGCGCCACAATGGACAACGCAATATAATAAGAAATCTGGGCCGGTCTTTTGGTCAGTTTAAGCTGGTGATACTCCTCCACCCCTTTGAGAATAGATTTTAAATTTTCAGACAAATCCGGGGCCATCAGGGTGGTGATCACAATAAATCCGTCGGCCTTGCCCGGCGAAAGATCGAAGGGGATGGTACAGATGGTGCGCAACAATTCCCCCTGGTCCGTGGTCTGATAAACGTTGTGACTGGTGCTGCCGTTGGGTATGCCCCTTAGCTCCGTGGTGGTCAAAAGCCCAAAGTGCATGTTCTCAAGCTCACTGGCTAAAGAGAGGCTGATCCGTTGGGCACCCGGGGTATAGACCTCCACGGCATGACGGTTAAAGGCTCGCTGGATCACCTGGGTATACCGGCTCAGTTTTTCCTGATTTTCAGGTTTAAGCAAATCCCTGGAATGAATCTGAAACGCCCCCCTTTTGGCAAAAAAGGCATTTTTCTCTTCGATATAATCATACAGGGTCTGCCCTACGGCCAGGGAGGCATCCAGGGTCTGTTCCACAGGGGCATTAAACCAGAATGCAATGGAAGTGGAGATAAACTGGATGGAAAAGAAAAAAAGCACCGTGGTGGGCAAAAGGGCCAGCACAACAAAGGCAAAGGTCAGGCGGGTTTTTATTTTGGACCCGAGGATGTTGTTTTTTCGCTCATAATAGAGCTTGGCAAGATTTCTGAAAACCAGCAGCAGCAGGGTAAGCAGCAATAGCAGATTGATGTTTATTAAGATAAACATCAACACGGTGGATGACAGGGGCAAGCCCGTATCAAAGGGCGTAACGCGGGTTTCAAGCACCGTCAGCACCACCACAGCCAGAAGAAGGCATAAAATAGCAATGCCTTCTCTTTTTCGGCCAAACCGTTTTTGTTCTGTATCCTGGAGTATCTGAGCCATAGATGCCATGCCTGCCCGGCTAATGGTTAATACGTGAAATTAATCACATACCAGTCCGTTTCAAAATCCCAGTAAGAGACAAAAAAGAACACATAATGCAACGACAGGGGCAAGGTGACTTTATCAAGTAACGCCTTGATACGGATCTGGTATTTATCCCCTTTTACCAGTTGGTTAAGGGGCACCACCTTGAGGTTATCAATTTCGGTCATCCAGGTCTTTGCCTCATCAAAGGACTTTGTAATCAAAGCGGGGGCGTCCTTCCACTGGCAGACCACCGTGTATTCCTGTTTCATGGAATTGTATTTTATTGTTGCACGGGTTTTGATATCAGCAATCTTCTTATCAAACAGACTGTTTGATGTTTTGAATAAGGTTGCATAAAACGTAAACGAGGTGGAGATACCATTTTCAATGGCCTGGGTATTTTTTTCATTGAAGGCATTTTCCACCTTGAAATAAGTAAACAGATCATCCCGGGTATTGGCCAGCTTTATATTTGACAGCACCGCATCATCACGGGCAAAGGCGGTATCCGGGGCAATAAAAAGAATGCCTTGGAAAACAAAGAGAACTACACATAAACATTTTATTACTGCACCTTTATTTATCATTGGCATTAAATTTTGGTCATCGCGTTACAGGACCTGTTTCCCAGGCCTGCTTCTCCCCAAGAAATTTTTTTATAAACAGATGATTCAAGTGATGTCCGGATTTATGGGTGGTAATATGCCCCTGGATGGGCATGCCCAGAAGGGAAAAATCGCCAAGGCAATCCAGCAGTTTGTGCCGGACAAATTCATCCGGATACCGCAATCCTCCTTCATTCAAGATTTTATCTTGATCAATCACGATGGCATTGTCAAGGCTTCCGCCCTTGCCAAGACTGAATTTCTTCAGCATTTCAAGATCTTTGACAAATCCAAAGGTTCGGGCTCCGCAGACCTCCTGCTCAAAGTTATTTTCTGCCTGGTCATAAACCATTTTCTGCAGGCCGATGAGCGGATGATCAAACTCAATGGTGCACGAAATTTTAAAAGAAGGTGCAGGTTCCACCCGGACCCATTTATCTTTCTGGATAATTTCTATGGGTTCATTCACGATAAAAAGCTGCCGGGGCATCGTCTGCTCCACCACCCCCACGCGGGTAATAGCCCGGGTAAATTCCCTGGCCGATCCGTCCATAATGGGCATCTCATAATCATCCACCTCCACCAGGGCGTTATCAATGCCAAGGCCTACAAAACTTGCCATCAAGTGCTCAATGGTAGAGACAATGGCGCCATTGAACCCAATGACCGTAGCAAGGCTGGTATCCACCACCAGTTTAAAAAGCGCCGGGATATCAGGGGTCCCGGGCAGATCAAGGCGCCGGAATTTAATCCCATGATTTTCCTTGGCCGGCCGGATGGTCAAATTTGTCTTTTTACCCGAATGAACACCTGTCCCCGAAAGGGTCACCGTTTCGGCGATGGTCTGCTGATTATAGTAACTATTCATTGTCCGTTCCAAATTGTCTGAATACGATAAAACGTGGTATATATAGCTGATTTGAAAATACAAAGCAAAACAAATGAGAAATTTATTAGATTTGGGGCTCTTTTTTGATAATTTAATATAATTTCAGTGGATTAAATTTCATTTTTTTCTCTTTTTTAGATTTTTAAAACGGAATCTTTTATTATGATAGCAAAAATGAAATCCTGTGCGGTCAACGGGTTTGAGGCCATGATTGTAGATGTCGAAATAGACATCACACTGGGACTGCCGGTATTCAACATGGTTGGATTGGCCGAAGCTGCCGTGCGGGAAAGCCGGGACAGGGTCCGATCTGCCCTTCAGAACGCCGGATACACCTTTCCCATGGACAGGGTGGTGGTGAACCTGGCACCGGCGGATTTCAAAAAAGAGGGAACCGGCCTGGACCTGCCCGTGGCGTTGGGAATTCTTTGTGCCCAGGGGTTGTTTGAGACATCCACCTCTGCATCCTGGCTGTTTGCCGGGGAGTTGTCCCTGGACGGCTACCTGCGGCCGATCAAAGCCGCCCTGCCCTTTGCCCTGGCCGCCCGGGACAATGGGTTCAAAGGCATCATCCTGCCCAAAGAAAACGGTGCCCAGGCGGCACTGGTGAAAGACATTGATGTCCTGGCGCCGGAACATCTGGCCCAGGTGGTGGATTTTCTGGCCGGAAAGGCCGACCTTGCGCCTCTGAAACCCGATCTGTCCATGCTTTTGCAGACCGATGAAAGGGAGCTGGAGAACGATTTTGCCAATGTCCGGGGCCAGACCCATGTCAAACGGGCCATGGAAGTTGCGGCAGCAGGCCACCACCATATTCTGCTCAATGGTCCGGCAGGATCAGGGAAAAGTTTGATGGCCAAATGTTTGCCGGGCATCATGCCCGAACCCTCCTTTGAAGAGGCCATGGAAATCGCCAAGGTCTATTCGGTGGCAGGCGTTTCCCGGGAACCGGGCCAGCCCTTGGGGGTACGGCCATTCAGGTCCCCCCATCATTCCATTTCCGATGCCGGCCTCGTGGGCGGCGGCACGGTGCCCAAGCCCGGGGAAATTACATTGTCCCACAACGGCGTTTTGTTTTTAGATGAGTTGCCGGAATTCAGGCGAAGTGTGCTGGAGGTCCTGCGTCAGCCCATAGAAGAGGGCGTCATCACCCTGGCCCGGGCCAACGCAAAGGCCACCTATCCATGCCGGTTTATGCTGGCAGCCGCCATGAATCCATGCCCCTGCGGCAACCTTACCAATCCGGACAGGGAATGCACCTGCACCCCGGCAAAAATTGAACAATACAAAAACAAAATTTCAGGTCCGCTCATGGACCGAATGGACATCCTGGTGGAAGTTCCCCGGTTGTCTTTTAATGAAATGACGGCAAACGGTCACCGGGAGGCATCCCGATCCATCCGAAAGCGCGTGGAAAAGGCCCGGGACATCCAGGCGCTTCGGTTTGAAAAAGCCGGGACAACGTATTTTTCCAATGCAGATATGGGTCCCAAACTTTTGCAGCAATTCTGCCCCCTGGATGCCCAAAGCCGCCGGGTGGTTGAACAGGCCATGAAGCAGTTTAACCTGTCCGGACGGGCCTATGCCTCCATATTAAAACTTGCCAGAACCATCGCAGACCTGGCAGACGCACCCGAAATTCTTAAACCCCATGTTCTTGAGGCAGTTCAGTACAAACGCCTGGACCAGGCCCGGGATGACTTCAGCTGAGACGGCTATTACTTCTCACTGCCGATAAAACGATAAACCACAGCACCCAATATACCGCCGATAATCGGGGCAACCCAGAAAAGCCAAAGCTGTGCAATCGCCCAATCGCCGGCAAAGAGAGCGACACCGGTGCTGCGCGCCGGATTTACGGAAGTATTTGTTACCGGGATGCTGATTAAGTGAATAAGCGTCAGGCACAAACCGATGGCAATAGGTGCGAAACCCTGGGGCGCCCGTTCGTCGGTGGCACCAAGAATGACCACAAGAAACATCATGGTCATCACCACTTCAGTGATCAGTGCCGCCGACAGACTGTAGCCACCCGGGGAATGGGCGCCGTAGCCGTTTGAAGCAAAACCGGCCGCAAGATCAAACCCAGGCTTGCCACTGGCAATCAAATACAGAACACCACCTGCAACAATGGCGCCCAAGACCTGCGCAATGACATAGGGCAGCAGCTCTTTTGCCGGAAAACGACCGCCGGCCCAGAGGCCAAACGACACGGCCGGATTCAAATGGCAGCCTGATATGTGTCCGATGGCAAAGGCCATTGTAAGGACAGTGAGGCCAAACGCCAGCGATACACCAAGCAGCCCGATGCCGACATCCGGAAACGCTGCGGCCAAAACAGCACTACCACACCCACCGAGAACCAACCAGAATGTTCCAAAAAACTCTGCACCATACTTGTTCATACATTTTCTCCTTTTGGGGTTGATACAACATCAATGAAAATAAATCGGATTACATTTTGAAACGATTGGCAAAGGTTTACATTTACCCATCCGGCCTTACATTAACTCCTCATTATTACTTTTGGGAATTAGAAAATGATAAAAAAAGACATATTTGACCATGATGTAAAAGCCCAGTTCCAAGCCTCGGCCAAAGAGCGGCTTTACCGTTTTATGATGGCGGATGATCAGATCAAAGGCGTGGTGGTTTATGCCACCCGGATGATCAAAGAGATGCAGGCAAACCATGAGCTTGGACCGTTGGAAACCCTGGTGCTCGGCCAGGCATACATTGCGGCAGCCTTGATAAGCGCGCCCTTGAAAGGCCGGGACCGCATTGCAATGAATATTCAGTGCTCGGGCCCCATTAAGGGTCTTGATGTGGAGGCCAATGCATTCGGGGAGATCCGCGGATATTTAAAGGCCAACCCCATTGAAGTGGAAAATCCGGAAAAAATTAAATGGCTGTCCACCCTTTACGGGGCGGGTTTTTTGTCGGTGACCCGATACATAGAGGATACGAAGCGGCCCTATACCGGCCAGATCGCCCTGGTCCACGGCTCCATTGCCGAGGATATGGCAGAATACTTTCTGACTTCGGAACAGATTCCTTCCGGCTTTTGCCTGAGTGTGGCCTTTGATGAAAATGAAACCGTTATTGGTGCCGGCGGCATCTTTTTGCAGGCACTGCCGGGTGCCGCCTCCAACAACGTTGCCCTGGCCGAAACCATGATCCGGGAAATCGATAATTTAGGCAACCGTTTTGCCCAGGATCAAACACCGGAGTCCATTATTGAAAATGGATTTTCTGATTTGTCACCGCGCTTTCTGGACAGTTCCCGGGTGGAATTTTACTGCCGGTGTTCCCAGGAGCGTATGGCGGACCACCTAAAAAACCAGCCCAAAGAAGACCGCACCGATATTCTGGCAAATGGTCCGTTTCCACTGGAACTTCGATGCCATCACTGCAATTCCGCCTATCAGTTCAGCCAGGAAGAACTAACCGGCATTCTCAACTAAAAAAAACAATCGTATCTTTTTAACCAGTGAAAACACGGAACGCACTGAAAATTAAAGATGAAACTATTTTCCGTGTCCTTCCGTGTTTTCCGTGGTTCGAGAAGCAAGCGCTTTTAGATGTTTCAAAAGCGCCCGCTCCAGCCGGATAATTAATTCTGATGGCGGAATACCGCCGAGCAGGATCGGAATGACGTCCAGGTTCAGGATCGCGGCGGCAGCGGCAGGAAAATTCAAATCATAGACCATACCGGCCTGAAACACTCTCATACTGTTAAGCGTGTTGACATGGCTTAAATCGTTCTGCCGAGTGTCAAGAAGCTCGCGGGCAGTTGTTTCTGGTATTTCACCATCATCAGGCAGATCATGGGTGATAAAACCGTGGCTTGCATCCGGATTCAGATAGTGATCTTTCATTACACCCAAAATATCAATTTTATCCGCATCCCTGAGCAGCCGGGCCAGAAGCGCTAAATCACGTCTATACTTTCCGCAAAGCCGGGGGCGGTTATGCAGGGCCACGGCCCTTAAAATCAGCCGCCGGTCCGTAACGGATAGATGGGAAAGAATCTTGCTTCGCACGATTTCCCTGCACCCCAATGCTGCATGATTTTTGGAACGGGCATCGGAATAGGTATGAAAGACAGCAAACTGAGGGAATCGCCCCATATCATGAACCATGGCAGCCGCACAGGCACGGGCAGTGGTCGGGCCGTCAAGATCCAGGGAGAGGCAAAGCATTTCCATGGCCCTGCAAACCCGGGCAGCGTGTTCCTGTTTGAGCACAAATGGGTAGGCATCTTCGGCCCTGTCCACAAATGGCGTGGCATACGCGTAGAACTGCTTTTCTATTTTTAAAAAATCGTCGTGGGTCATCATAGTGCGACCTTCAAAAAACATATATTTTTATATGATCAGAGACCCGATGCCGAAGCGGTGGATTCTTTTCTGACAAAAAACATCATGATAATGCAACCAAGAATGAAAAAAGCAAACGCTGCAATCATGGGATCATCTTGGGTCGGCAGGACATTTACATTGGTCTGGACCGCCACATTTTCAAGACGAACGGCAACCCCAGCCTGTTTCACATACTGCTGGGCCATGAACACAGTCTCCTTAAAGGGCCACAACGCGTATAATGAACCGGCCATCAATCCGCCTAAAAAGCCCATGGTGGGATTATAGTACCGGGATAAAACAAAGCTGACCAGCCGGGCAAACAAAAGGCCGCCAAACACCACCCCCAAACCGAATATTCCTAAAAAAGCAAAGGTCTCAAAATGCAGGGCCTTCAATTCGGAAATGGCTGAAATAACATCAAAATAGCTACCCATTAAAATCAGTACCAGGGAACCGCTGACCCCCGGCAGCACGGTAGCTGAAATAGCAATTGCACCGCAAATTGCAATATACAGATAGTCCCCAGACGAATATCCTTGAACCGGCGAAACAGGGTTGCCGGATTCAGCCGCAGTTGCCTGCCCGGCAGCAGAAGCGGATTGGGCCTGATAGGCCTTGGCAAGATGATCAGATTTAATTTTAATCTTATCATAGGGATTGACCATGGCTGATACCCACACGGTAAGCGCGATTCCGGCCAGAAGGCAAACTGCGGCCCAAACATCAAAACGTCTGAGCATCTTTATCGGTATAACAATTGACACCAGAATCAGTCCGAAAAAAAATGAATAGGTCACACTGAATTGGTGAAGCAAAAGATATTTCATCAGACTGGACAGAGCGACAATGGCAGCCATGGTTCCGGCAGCAAGTTTAAACAGGAATAAAAAACCGGTTTCTTTAAAAAACGTATATACGTTTTTGCTCCCCGTTACCGGGTGCATGAAGCTTGAAAAAATGAGCCCAAAGCATTTGAAAACAAAGAATTTATTAATCTGATTTAAAATTGAAAACACCCGCTCATATATCCCAAATACCAGCAGAAATGTCCCGCCGGAAACCCCGGGAATGATATTGGCAACGCCTAAACAGAACCCCATGAGCAACTCTTTTATGGTCGCCGAAGTCGCAGAAGAAGAAAAAGACATGGAAATTTACCTCGTTAAGATTCAGGTGAGTAAATCAGATATCAAGTATCAATAGAGCGTTAACCGTCCCCGTGTTTGGATGAAAAGTTGCCCAGATGCAAGGCGCAGAAACATTTGTAACCGGAGCAACCTAAAAGGTTGTGAGGATTGCAAATTTTTCTGCTACGCCGCAGGTGGGTGACTTTGCGTTCAAACACTTACGAGGGCCATCCGTGTTCGCCAATGAGCTTAACAAAACGACACCCTCCCAGATTGAAAGTTCTAATGCCGGTACTGGTTTTTTCGATGCGTAAAAGCTCCTGGGAATGCAGCCCGCCCACGGGCATGATCAGTCGTCCACCCTCCACAAGCTGATCGACCAAAGGTTCAGGAATTTTATTCCCCCCGGCCGTCACCATGATGGCGTCAAAGGGACTTTCGGCTTTCCACCCCTGGGTGCCGTCGGAGTAGCGGGTGACGATATTATGATATTTCATCTGATCAAACAATTTGCGTGTCCGCAGATACAGGGTATTATTGCGTTCAATGGTATACACCCTGTAAACAATACGCGACAGCACGGCCGCCTGGTAACCGGAACCCGTGCCAATCTCAAGAACGCGGTCCTGACCGGTCAGGCCCAGACCCTGGGTCATTTCAGCAATGATAAACGGCTGGGAAATGGTCTGCCCCTCCCCGATGGGAAGCGGAAAATCTCCATAGGCGCTGTCCACCAGTGCCTCACTGACAAAAAGATGCCGGGGCACCAGACTCATGGACTGGAGCACCAAAGGATCGCTGATCCCCCTGGCAATGATCTGCCTTTCAACCATATCTTTACGCCAGCGCGAAAATTTTGTGGGTTCTTCGGTCATGGCTTTTTAATATCAGCAACAACCAGGGCCGTCAAGCATTAGAAAATGGGTTCAAAGCCCGTAATCATGGCTGTCATGGTAACACGCCGCCTTTCAATCTTTCCCTTGCATTTGCACGTCAGTAAAAGTAAATAAAATGAAATGGATAAAACAGCAAAAATGAAGACAACCGTATTTATCGCGGTTATATTTTTTTTACTCGGCACCGCAGGTTACATGGCCATTGAAGGCTGGGGGCTTTTGGATGCCGCATACATGACGGCCATTACCCTGAGTACGGTGGGCTTTCTTGAAGTCCACGATATGTCCGATGGCGGGCGATTGTTCACCATTTTCCTTATCTTTACAGGCGTAGGGTACTTTCTTTATCTGGGCGGCGTTTTTATCAGTTCGGTGGTGGACGGTGAAATTAAAAATATGCTGGGGAGGCAGCGTTTGAACAACAAAATAAAAAAAATGAACAATCATTACATAGTCTGCGGGTACGGTCGCATAGGCAGAGTGCTGTGCAAGTTCGTACGAGAAGATACACAGGACATCGTTGTGGTGGAACAAAGTGAAGAACTCCAAGATATTCTTGAAAAGGATAAAATGCACTATATTATCGGGGACGCCGGAAATGAGGATGTCCTGGAAAAAGCCGGAATCAACCGGGCAAAGGCTTTGGTGGCGGCACTTGCAACGGACACTGCCAATGTATTCCTGGTGCTCACGGCAAGACAGCTTAACCCAGACATATATATTATGGCCCGGGCATCAAGCCCCGAGGTGAGGAAGAAACTTTATGTGGCCGGTGCCACCCAGGTGGAATCCCCCTATGATATCGGCGGGGTTTCCATGGGCTTGAAATTGTTGCGACCGACGGTTTCCAATTTTTTGAATACAGCCCTGTCCCGGGAAAGTGATGCCATACAAATTGAAGAGGCGTTTGTTCCGGAGACATCAAACTATGCCGGAAAACCCCTTAAGGATTCCGGTATTCGACAAAATTACAACTTGATCATCATCGCAATCAAAGAAAAATCAGGGCACATGGAGTTTGCTCCCCATTTTGAAACCATTATTCACCCCCGGGACACATTGATTGTCATGGGGAAGACCGAAGACTTAAAAGCATTCAGGCTTGCACTTGGTAATACATGAGGACCCGCAAAAAAAATTGCCATTATTATAGCAGTTAATTTTGCGAGTCCCATTAAATTTCACTCAATCGTATTACTAAATCTTATAGATTACCCGGGTATCGGTAATAATGATATCCACCGTATATTTTCTTGATTCCATCTGAATCTGGTCCACAATCTGCTCTTCATACGCCAAAGCGACCTTGCGGCAGGTTTCAGGTAATTTTGTAATCAGCTTTGAATAGTAGTTATTCCCGAATCCCATGCGCCCGCCCTTGTCATCAAAGGCCAGCCCCGGGATAATGGCAATGTCCACATCATCCAGGGCTATTTTCTTGCACCGCTCGGGATTGGGCTCAAGCATATCATGGGCGTTGGACACCAGGTCCTTGTCAAAATTACTTATCTTGTACAAAAGAAAAGTATTTTTAACATCCGTAAACACCGGTAAAATAATACTTTTTTCAATATCCATGGCTTTACGTATGATCTTTTCAGTAGGAATTTCTTTGCTTCCGGGCGGGTATAGAAACACCTGATGGGATTCTAAAAAGTTTGCAAATTCAAAAAGCTTATTTTCAATAATATTATATTTCTCTTCGATCTGCTCCGGGGACAGGGCGTTCATACGCTCGGCCACCTGGCTTAACACACCATTTTTACCGCTTTTAGCTTCATCCATATTCGTTTCCTTGAGATTATTGCACAATAAATTTTTGAGAAACGTTAAACACTGTCCGGCAATTGTCAACCGGCAATAATCATTGACTGTTTACATGCCCCGTGTTATCTGATTATAATTGTTAAAATATTATAACCAGCCACCCTTCAACCCTATAATCATGCAGGACAAAAATCAAACATGCTTGATCTAAAATTGATTAAAAACGACCTGGATACTGTTGTCCAGGGCATGAAAAAACGTCGGGCAGATATTGATTTTTCCCCATTTCTAGAAAATGAGGAAAAGAGAAAAGCCATCTTAGTTGATATTGAGGAGTTACGCCACCTAAGAAATACTGTTTCCGATGAAATAGCAAAAATGAAGAAATCCGGCCAGGACGCCCAACCCAGTATAGATAAGATGAAAGGCGTTTCTGAGCAAATCAAGGAAATGGACAAAAAACTCAATGAACTGGATGCCTGGATTAAGGCATTTCTTATCAATATCCCCAACCTGCCCCATGAAGATGTCCCCGAGGGCAAGGATGACACCGAGAACAGACATGAGAAAACATGGGGAACGCCTATATCCTTTGATTTCCAGATCAAGGATCATGCTGATATTGCAGAAAATTTAGGTATTCTCGATCTTAAATGTGCAGCAAAACTTGCCGGTTCCAGATTTCCTTTGTACATCGGTGCCGGCGCGCGCCTGGAACGGGCGTTGATTAACTTCATGCTGGACGTTCACATCACCGAGCACGGGTATAAGGAAGTGCTGCCGCCGTTTATCGTCAACAGGGAAACCATGACCGGCACAGGCCAGTTGCCAAAATTCGAAGAAGATCTTTTTAAACTTGAAGGCTGGGATTACTACCTGATTCCCACATCAGAAGTACCCATGACCAACATCCCGGCAGGAGAGATTCTGGATGAATCCAAACTGCCGATCAAATACACGGCGTTCACACCCTGTTTCAGATCCGAAGCAGGTTCCTACGGCAAAGACACCAAAGGCCTGATCCGCCAGCACCAGTTCAACAAGGTGGAAATGGTGAAAATCACCCATCCGGAAACCTCATTTGATGAGCTTGAATCCTTGCTGGCCAATGCCGAAGATATTCTCCAGAGGCTTGAACTGCCCTACCAGGTGGTTACCCTGTGCACCGGGGACCTGGGATTTTCCGCCACCAAAACCTATGATATTGAGGTGTGGATGCCCGGCCAGGATAAATACCGGGAGATCTCCTCATGTTCCAACTGCCTTGATTTCCAGGCCAGGCGGGCAAACATCCGGTTCAGGCGGGAAAACGCAAAAAAACCTGAGTTCTGCCACACCCTGAACGGTTCCGGACTGGCCGTGGGCAGAACCTTTGCAGCAATTCTTGAAAACTATCAAATGGAAGACGGAACCGTTAAAGTGCCCAAGGCACTGGTACCGTATATGGGAGGCTTAGAAGTAATTGAACACGAATCTTGATTTATTCCCGGAAGATATCAGACCGCATATCATCCCTTCGCCCAAGGGGGAGATGTACTATAAATGCCTTGGCTGCGGTGCCGAATACGGTATTGAAGAACTTTTATACGTGTGCCCGGCGTGCAACCAGGTACTGCTGATCCATGACAGAAACAAAGATCAGCTCAAGGCCCTTTCCGGCGAAACCTGGCAGAAAATATTTGATTACCGCAAAATGCTTAAGATCCCGGCGCTTAAAGGGATTTACCGGTACCACGAATTCATCGGCCCCAGCATCCCCCTTGAATCCATCATCTACCTGGGTGAAGGCCACACCCCGATGGTGGAAGCCAACGCCCAACTCCAGGAAAAAACCGGGGTAAAGTTCTATTACAAAAACGACGGCCAGAACCCGTCTGCCTCCTTTAAAGACAGGGGCATGGCATCCGCCCTGTCCAGCATAAAATATCTGATCGACCAGGGATTGGTTTCCGATGTGATCTCAGTATGCGCCTCCACCGGGGATACCTCGGCATCGGCAGCCCTTTATGCCTCCTATCTGGGGTCCCAGGTAAAATCAGCCGTACTTTTGCCCCATAAAAAAGTCACCTCCGCCCAGCTGGCCCAACCCTTGGGAAGCGGGGCCAGGGTATTTGAAATCCCAGGGGTTTTTGATGACTGCATGAAAGTTGTGGAGCATCTCTCCTCAAGTTATCCTGTGGCACTGCTCAACTCCAAAAACGCCTGGCGGATACTGGGCCAGGAGTCTTACTCCTATGAGATTGCCCAGGATTTTGACTGGGATATGGACAAAAAAGTAGTCATGGTACCCATCGGAAATGCCGGTAATATTTCAGCGGTCATGAACGGCTTTTTAAAATTTTACAACACCGGTATCATCAAGACGCTGCCGAAAATCATCGGAGTTCAGTCCGAACATGCAGATCCAGTATACAAATACTATCTTGAACCCGATGAAAGCAAACGCGAATTTACCCCGGTCCAGACCCAGCCAAGCGTGGCCCAGGCCGCCATGATCGGAAACCCCGTGTCCATGCCGCGGGTCATTCAGATTGCCCGGGAATATGATGCGGCCAGCGGCCACAGAAACGTGTTTGTGGTCCAGGTGAAAGAGCAGCAGATCATGGACTGGCAGCTTACGGCCAACCAGAACGGACATATCACCTGCACCCAGGGCGGTGAGTGCCTTGCAGGCATGGTTGAGGCAAAGGCATTAAATCTTTTAGAAAAAGACGAAACCGTAATCCTGGATGCCACGGCACATGCCATCAAATTTTCCGGTTTCCAGGATCTCTATTTTAAAGGAGAACTGGCTGACGCCTACGGTATTTCATCTGACAGCCGGTTTATTAATTTACCGGATCTTGTTTCACCCGATGACCCGGACTTGGTTCCGTCCCAGGAAAAACCCCTGGCGCCATCCCAATTTGAAAAATTCGTAAAGGATGTATCAAAAAAAATCGCCACCCGTTTAGGGCTTTGATTTATGTCTTTTTTCCGGGCCAACATAATAAAACGAATTTTTATTATCCCGGTAGTGCTGTTTTTTTTCATCCCCTGCGCCGTTTTTTCGGCAACGGGGGTGAAAACCAGTTTTAAAAAATATGCCCTTTTTGCCTACGAGGATCAGCTTTACCTGTGCGAGCCTTACCTGGTGCGACAGAATGAGTGGCTGTACAAAATTTTTCGCCAGAAAGGAGAAATATCCGCCTCGGATTTTCCGCTGTTCTTAAAAATATTTAAACACATTAACCCCAACATCGGCAATATTGATGCCATTTCCCCCGGCAGCCGAATTCTGATCCCCCTTAAACCAGTGGACAACAACGCTTACGAACAGAAGAACAACGGCACAGTGGAAGTACCTATGCTGGCATTCTCCACAAGGATTCCGCCGGATGTCGTATCCAAGCACACGCACACACACAAAGTCAAAGCCGGAGACACTATATCAGAACTGCTTTCCAAAGAATTTTTAACATCCGGCGGCAATGTATCCCAAATCGGGGAAACAGCCATTCTTCACCTGAATCCGAACATGAAGGACATAAACTATATTTATCAGGGGCGAAGTATCACGCTCCCAGATTCGTCTCTGCTTTCCCAGCCCTGGTTTAACAATTTTATTGGCATGAAAAAAGCAGATATGCCGTTTGCAGAGAGCATGCCTGAAGAAAAACAAACCGCCCCCCCTGTACCCAAACAGATCTCCATGACGGAGTTAGCCCAATTAAAACGATACACCCGGCTCATCCAAGGACACCTCATGCACCAGGGCACACTGTTTTTTCCACCCGTCAACCAGGCTGACACTTCTAAGTCCATTGATCTGTCAAGAACGCCTGTTATCATTGACGATACAGGGAAAAAAACCGTACTCCTCGGACCGGATCTTACCGAAGCATCCATGGCGCCGGATATCGTTGCTGCCATGAAATCCTATTGGCGGGATCTGCAATTTAAACAAATTAACGACGTTCTCCAAGCCAATGCCCGGATCAGCACACAGACCATGAAAGATGTGCCCGAATCCCAAGAGTCATTAATCAAAACGATTTTGGCCGGCACACCCTATTCCTATGAGCCCCTGGTTATTTTTCCCGTATCCCTAAACAATATACAGATCACGGTCTCTTTAAGCCGAATCACCCATGCCAATACCCCTGATATTTTGATAAATTCTGGCAGTGTATACGGCAGCGCACTTGACGAATTAAAGAATCAGGGCTACGGGATTATATACCTTCCAACGGATCTTAGTTTTGAAGATACTTGTATTCGCCTTTTCTCCCAGCTCGGGTATCAGGTATGGAAAAATCCATCATTCAATGCAGACCGGAAAGTAAAAAAGATACCGGGTGTTTACGCTGAAAAAGGGATGGAAAAACGGTTTTTTACCAGGACGCCTCTTTTCAAACGTGCAGCAGAGTTTCTGGAAAATGAAAAAATTAATTTGGTTATGCTAAATAAGGAGCCGGTCCAATGAAAACAAAACTGTTTATTCTGATTTGCATCTTTGCTGTCACGGCATCCTGTACCTCAACTGTGCAGACCCAGAAACAAAATAAAATCGCCCAGGCGATCAAAAAGGAAGGGGATGTATTTCAAGCCCAAGGCAACTATACGGCGGCATTGAACAAACTGCTTGAAGCAGAAAAAATGGCTCCCGATGACCCATATATTCAAAACAGCCTGGGATTGGCCTACATGGGAAAAGAAAGGGATGATATGGCCATAAAGGCGTTTAAGAAAACCCTGTCACTCAAGCCTGATTATACCGAGGCGTTGAACAATCTTGGCGCAGCCTATCTTAGGGACAAGAAATGGGACATTGCCATAGAAACCTTCAACAAAGTTCTTGGGGATATCACCTACCCCACCCCCCATTACCCTCTGGCCAACATCGGATGGGCCGAGATGAACCAGGGGAACTACGCCATCGCCCAGAAATATTTCCTTAAAGCATTAAGGGAAGTGCCCGGATTTATTCCTGCCATCCATGGACTGGCCCAGTTATACATGCGAACCGGCCAGCCGGAAAGGGCCATAGCTTACCTGGATAAAAACATCAAAAAATACCCTGATACGGTTATATTCCATGCGGACCTTGCCCAGGCATATGAGGCATGCGGCCAAACCCGGCAGGCTGTCAAAGCCTGGAAGGTGACCAAACAGTTGGCCCCTGAGAATTCAACGCTTTACCATAAGGCTGAACAGCGACTGTTTGAACTAAAGTAAAAAGAGACCGTCTTTACACCTTGTCGAACGGTTGATATCGTCCGGGGGCAATGATGCCTTCAGGATCCAATACCGATTTGATCTCTTTTGTTACCTCCCAGAAGGTATCTGATCGATCTGCCAGTTTTTTCATGGTGTGAATGTTGGTTCTGTACGGTACATACCCCTGGGACATGATCAGGCTAAAAAACGCATCATAACACTCCTGTGCCCGTTTGCACTCCCCGGGATCATCCTTATCATATGCAATGGTAATAACGCTGACCATGGCCCGCTCCGTGATCAGAGATACGGTGATTAGGGGTTCAAAACCGTATTGTTCAAATACCGGATTCACCAATTGAATCAAACGCTCTGCCGTCTGACCGGTCATGGGCATGATCGGGGCAATCCACATCATGCCGGCGTTAAAATCAAGTGGGTCTGCTATACTGCCGGGTTTTACCTTCGTTTTGACACGCCACAGGGTACCAAACAAAAATGCATCCGTAGGCTCTCCTTTAAGCAGCCCGTATACCTTATCCAGCGATTTAGCCATTGTTTTCAGATCTGAAAACAAGGGAAACCGATCCAACAGGCCAGATAGACCTCTTATGACACCCAGGGTCCGATCACCAATAAATCGGAGCTTTCCCAACGGTTTTAGCGCCTTTTTCAACGCCCTGCGCGTCATCCGCACCTGAGCCCGACTGCCATAAATGGCCCCACTGACATTCCAGGCCCCGAATCCCCCTTTTTTGCAAAACTGATTTCGCAAATCATCCGTCAACGGCGTTTTATTCCCCGCTTTTTTCCAAGGGTATTGATTGAATGAGGAAAAAACCCTCAAATCATTGCCGATATGGATCAGGCTTTGGACCTGTCCACTCAGTTTCAGCGGACGCAGCGCATCCACCACCGCCGCCAGATCCCCGTCCCGGGGTACATTACAATAAAACATATTCAGGCATTCCGGCGCAGGCATCAGCCAAATCCCAAGCCGGGTTACAACACCGAAATTAGACTGGGTAAACAATCCGTCCAGATACGGTCCGATACCATATTTAAATACATAGGTGGATTGCGAATTATCATAATGCCCATACCCTGTTTTCAGGGTTCGGCCATCACCCAACACCACTTCCATACCGCAGGAGTGCAGAAAATGATCGCCATAGGGTGTATGCCCAAACCCACGCTCCATGGTATTGCCCAAAACGCTGGCCCCAGGCCCCGAGCCGCTGCAATCCAGCCACAGAGGGATGTTATTTTCTTTTAGATAGGAGACGAGCTGAATCTGGGTCACCCCGGGCTCAATCACGGCGTATGCCAGGGTCTCATCCACATGGATAATCCGGTTCATCCGTGACAGATCCAGAATCACCTGCCCATCCCCCACAGCACAGGCTGAACCGTACCCCCAGTTACATCCCCGACTCACCGGATAAAGGGCGACATGATACTCTTTCGCCGTATTTATAATACGCGTGACTTCACTACGATTTTTAGGCCTTAAAACAGCCGCAGGCGTGGTACCCTTCGGCAATGTGACCCGGGAATACCGATGAATCGTTGACTCATCGGTCAAAACAAACGCATCACCAACGATATCTTTAAATTTCTGTATGTGAACCATGAAAATTAATGCACTCTGTTTTTTATAATGTTGCGTCAACTGCCCTGCAGAACTTAGACGAAGCCTTCAACAGATTATTTCATAATATTCCTTTTCTGCTCAAGCTGAACAATGGACGGGGTCAGAAAAATAAGCAATTCATCACGATCGTCAGACTTGGATTTCGAACCGAAAAGATAACCTAACCCCGGAATGCCTGCCAGAAATGGGATACCATCCTGGTCGTGGCTCTGGGTGGTCTTGACCACTCCGCCGATAACAACCGTATCATTATTATTTACCAGAAGCTCTGTTTCCGCCTCATTGGTTGCCAGGGTCGGAACATTGTCTGCACTATAGCCAGCAATGTCATTTTTGGTCAATCGCACGGTCATGGAAATTCTGTTGTCCGGCGTAACATGGGGCGTGACTTCCAACAACAGGTCAATGTCTTTGTACTCCACAGACGGATTGCCGGCATCATCCTGTACGGAATAGGCATATTCCTGTCCTTGCTTGATCATTGCTTTTTTGTTGTCCAGGGTCAGGATTCTTGGGGAAGATACGATCCGGACATCCCCCTGTGCTTCGGACGCTTCAAGTTGTGCATTGAGCGCACTGACAGAGGATCCGAACAGGTTAAAAAAAGAAAAGTCACCTGAAAACCCCACCACATTAGCGCCGGCACCGTTAACAGACACCGAATAATCATCAACAAAGTTCGATATCACATCAGAATCGTTGGACAGATTCCAGTTGATTCCAAAACTTCTGGAAAACTCCTTGGTGACTTCGACCACCTTGGCCTCAATCATGATCTGAGGCGTCACCTTATCCAAACGGAAGATAAGCTCATTGGCCTGGGCAATCTTGGCCTGGGTGTCGGTAATGATCAGCATATTGGTCCGGGTGTCCACCGAGACTTTGCCCCGGTCCGGGGTCAGGATCTGGGAGACATGGGGTTCAATATCAGCCTTTGCATCTGAATAATTTACAGGAATATATTCGGTGACAAGGGGCTCCAAGGCTTTTTTCTGATCTTCGGATTTCTGCCGGGCCGCTATGGCTTCCTGGCGTTCATTTTCTTCCCTGGCAAGGGTTGCTGTGGTGGCAATGCGGATAACATTGCCCTCCATTTTTTTACCGAGCCCGTTCATTCTCAACACAAGATCAAGGATCTGATCCCAGGGCACTGGATCCTGGAGGCTTAAAGTGACCTTGCCGTCCACATCTTTATCAATGGCAAAATTTTTGCCGCTCACACTCTTTAATATCCTGAAAACATTTTTTATATCCGTTTCATAAAAATCCAGTTTGATTTTTTCACCGGTGTACCGAACCGAGGCAGGATTTAATAACGGGTCTTGATCTAAAGGAACACCATTTTTTGGGGCCATTGACTCCCCCATACTCGGTTCTGCGGGTCCGGCACTTGTCGTTTGCCCGTTGTTTAAATTTACTTTTGCTTTATCAAATTCAGGCGGAGAGAGGGCAGACGCTTCAAATTTCATATGAATACCCCTGGTGGTTTGAACCACTTGGAACGGCACTTTGTCCCTAACCTTGATATCCACCAGGGTATCATTTGGGTTTGCGGGATTTGGCCGGGGCATAACCTGTTCCACGGCGGAATTAAAATACCGGGTCATAAGGGGCCGCTGATGGTGCAAAGGCACCATTGTATTATATAAAACAAGTGAAATGATATCATTGCGATTCTGAATCGTTTCGTATCGAACCGGATGATCCGTCAGAATCTGGATATCAGACTGCCCCGAATCGTTGGTATCAAATTCAATATGGGTCAAATGGGCTGTTGTGCCGGGAATAGAAACATCTTCGGGCAGCACATCAGCCGCTTTTAAGTCTTTTGTGGGTTCATCCGTAAGGGAATCCGCTTCGCCCATCGGCCCAAGAGCGTCTCGATCACCCTTGATAATAATCCCCAAACGACCCGGTTTTTCCTCCACAATGTACGGTAAATCTGCTTTAAGCAGGATATCCACCTTAACTGTTGTCCGGGCTTCGTCGATAAACCCCACCTGTATACCGCTGACACGGGGGTCTGAAAATGAACCGGCATCCACACCGGGGCCAAGGCGAACATTGGACAGATAAACGCTCACAGCAAAGGGAAACGCCTGCTTAATGGACGTAAAATCATCCAACCCCGGGGAACCCTGTATCCATACCTCAAACACATCTGCTGTTGGATTGACCCATATTTTATCAACCGTGTTAGGCACAGACACAGAATCAATCCGGGCATTGCTGCGTTGCGTTTCTTTTTGTGTATCCGACGGTGTTGCGGTGTTTTGGGTAATGCACCCTGCCGTAAAGGAAAGCAACAGAACCAACATGATAAGACCGTTCCCATAATGTCTGACAGCAGATCGATAATTATCCATCATCTTATTCCCCATCCTCGCTTTTATGAAATGTAATCTCCTCATATCGCTTACGCTCTTTCCCTTGAAAATCTTTTACATTCTCTTCAATTTCAATTCCGTCCTGGGTGATGGCGGTCACCCGCCCGCCATTGGGTCCGATATAAGTACCCACGGCAACCTCATACCCTTTACCGGTCGCTTCTTCTACCATGGCAATGGTCCGGTTCTGCATTTCAACAATCGCCACCAGCTTAACCTGGCTCAATGCCAGTTTTTCCAAAGGAGTCAACGTTCTCTTGGGCTTTGCACCCTCGGATGACTCCCCCCCGCCGGACGTATTTTTTTCAGCAATCAAAGGGACAAAAGGGTCCACCCTTCCATTGCTGTCATATTTTGCCATGGCTTGAAAAATACCGCCCTTTTGCAGGCCGGAATCACCATCACTGTGATCACCGATTGGCTCATCATGAATCGATTCCTGAACCGATTTCAAATCAGGTAACGGTGCCTGTTTTTTCTCGGCATCCCCGGCAACATTTGTTTGGGGTACCGATGGTTTTGATTGAGCAATGGGTTTGGAAATCACCTGGGGCGGATTTGTTAATTTCGGTGTTGGTGACGGTTCCTCGTTACAGGCAGATACGAACAATAATGAGACACCCACCAAGCCCGCCACCCAACATATCTTAATTCGTTTTTCCATATCCGACGCCTCTACCCCTTTCTGTGTCTTTTCTTACCTTTCTTGCCGGCAGCTTCGTCCTCTTTGGGTTCAACAAACATGTAGGTAACTGCCACGCATTTCATCTGAATTTGATTTTTGTCGGCAGGGGTTTTCCCTGAATTTCGGTTCATCTCAATGTTCGACATATTCACGATACGATTAAGTCCTGCAACCCGGTAAAAAAATTCGGCCATCTGATGATAACGACCGGCAACCGTCATGGACAATGGAATTTCTATATAGGACGATTTCTGCACCATATTCTGGGGCGCAAACAACTGGACCTCAAGCCCGGCATCCCTGCCCGCCTTGGATATTTCATCCAGCAAGGAGGGTAACTCTCTTTTATCCGGCAGGGCTGTCATTGCAATATTGAACTGCTCCTGGGCCTGTGCCATCTGTGCCTCAACGGTTTTAAGGGCGGCGGCTTTGATTTTGTAAGTTGATAAAAGATTTTTCTGTTGCTCCAGATCCTGCCTGGCAGCGGTAAGGGCATCAAGCTTCGGGCTAAGCAAGAAAAAATAGAACCCGGCACCAACGACGCCCAATGTCCCCAGACAGATGAGCAGACGCTGAATTTTTGTCAAAGTGCCTATTTTTTCAAACAGAACGTCTATCTTTTTTCTAATTTTCGCAACACTGTTTTTCTCTTTCCCGGCCATTATTTTTTCCTTTGTGGGGACGTTTCACCGGAATCTGCCTGTTCAGGCGATTTCCTTGTGCAGGATATTTCAAATTCCTTTAACCGGATGTTCTCGTCAAACACCTTTGTCTGGGAGCGTTTTAAGTCTACAGCTCCAAACAGCTGAGAGCTTTCAAGTTTTCTCATGAAATCGGCAATGGTGGGGTTATCAAAGGCAACCCCTTTTAAAAAAACGGTCTGGTCCTTTGCGCTTACACTGGACAGCCACATTTTTGTTTTTACAATCCTGTCGGCCAACTGCTCCAGTAAAATCTGCTGTTCGTTCCTTCTTTCTTTCAAATTCTCGACGATGGCCAGTTTACTCTCCAGGATGGCCAGATCTTTCTTGATCTGCGACACCCTATCTGCCTTTTTCTTATACTTAAGGCTTTCGGCTTTCACCTGGGCGGCCTCATTTTTTGTCCGATCAATTTCATTGTTCAACAAAAAAGCCCCCCACCCAAGTGCCAAAATAACAAAGACAAGGGAAAGAAAGAATATGGAGACCTGGCGACGAATATTCTCCTTTTTCCTGGCAAGCCTGAACGGCAACAGATTAATTCGTATCATTTGTCATCTACCCGTCTCATGGCAAGCCCCAATGCAATGGGGGCAAGAAGCTGGTACGCTTCCAATTCGCCAAGTTGCGTTGAATCGCTGACCAATCCGGCAAAGGGGTTAATCTTTGACACCGTGACCTTCAGCTCGTTAGTCAATTTTTCAGACAACAGATCTATGAAACCGCCCCCGCCGCTGACAACAATATGTTCTACCCCGGCATTGCCTGGGCTGGACTCAAAGGTATACACCACCTCGCTGATATCCGAACACCAGTTGCCAACTACCATGTCAAAAAGCTCGTTCAATTCCTGTTCCGATTCCGGATAATCGACCTCCCCCATGATAATCTGCAAAGCCTTTTCCCGATCAACCTCGAGTCGTTCACTGACAACTGAGACAAGCTGATCGCATCCATTGGTCATGTCCCGCATCATCATGGAATTGTTGTTCTGGAGTATATTCACACTGGTTTTGGATGCCCCCACATCAAGCAGCAGCGTGATACGCCCATGGTCAACATCGGGAAGAATTTCATAAATATTTTGAAGCGCAAACGCATCCACATCAATAATAACGGGATTAAGGCCCGCCATCTGGATCAGTTCAACATATTCATCCACCAGGTCCTGCCTTACCGCGACAAGAAGCACATTCATCTGTTCGGCAGAATATTCGCTGTCACCTAAAATCTGATAATCGATATTAACATCATCAATATCGTAGGGGATATATTGCTCGGCCTCGGCCCGGATATTTTTATGCAGCTGCTCATCAGGCACCTTTGAGGTACTGATGGTCTTTACAACCACGGAATGGCCGCCGGTGGAAAGGGCCACATTTTTTTCCTTGATTTTTTCCGCCTGAAATAAGTCGCGAATAATGCCGGCCAGCCCCTCCATATCGGCGATCCGACCTTCCTGAATCATGCCCTCTGGAACCTTTGCGATGCCGAATTTATGGAGCGAACGGCCTTTTTTAGTCGTCTTCAGTTCGGCCACTTTAACGAAAGCAGCCCCAATGTCCAAGCCTACAAGATGACTCTTTTTCCTGAATACCATACGCATCTATCCCCAATGGTAGCTGTCGCAAAGGAGGTGAATTAAGAATTAAAATAATAATTATTGATATCCAACATTAATATAACTATATATTTGATACGAATATGGATGCAAAGTCAAGCAGAATCAAACTGTTTAACGGATTGAACCACAAAAAAAAAAGAAAGTATTTATTAAATCAAACGCCCCTCAAAATATGAAATTATTTTCATAACAAAGACGCAAAAAACGGATTAATGTGAAAAAAAAAAAGCAAAAAGAGCCTGATAGTTCAGGCACCCGACCTTTTGTTCTCGTCAAAGCCTTCACCGTCTCAAGCCTTGTTGTCATGTTGACGGCAACCATCGTTATTGCAGCACTAAATGCCCACTGGGTACGAAAAATACTGCTTGAGAAAAGTAAAGAGTATAACCGGCTTCTAGTTGAAAATCTAAACCATCAAATATTTTTAAGATTTGTATGGCCCGTGGTGTTCAAACAAGGAGAGATAAAATTACGGGAACCTGATCAGTATAGGCTTCTTGACACAGTTGTAAAAAGCACTCTGCACAGTTTCCATGTGGAAATGGTCAATATATATGCAACGGACAATGTTATTGCCTATAGTCTGGATAAAACCCAGATCGGTAAAAAAAATGCCGGGGGTGTCCATTATGAAAAAGCCATGAAAAAGGAGATCATTTCTAAACTTGTTCAGCAGGGCAACTGGATGGAACTGACATTCTGGTTTCCCAAAGAGACCAAAATCGTGACCTTTGCGCCGTTAATGCAGGAAGTACAACTCACCAGAGAAAAAGACAGAACGGTCATCGGCGTTATTGAGATTATCAGGGATGTATCCGATGATTATCAGAAGGTATTTAAACTCCAGGGGTTAATTGTCGTCAGCTGCGCCACCATCATGGGCATTCTTTTTCTTATTCTCCGGTTTGTGGTGAAACATGGGGAAAATATCATTGAACGCAGGGCCGAAGAGCGGCTCAAACTCGAAGAAAAACTGCGGCAGACAGAACACCTGTCCGCCATCGGAGAGATGACGGCCGGCGTATCACACGAAATTCGCAACCCTTTAGGCATTATAAAAAGCTCTGCACAGCTGATGCAAAAAAAGATGGCCAAATTGGACCCGTCCAGCAGTATTCCTGGGATTATTGTTGAAGAGTCCACCCGTTTAGACCGCATCATCACAGACTTCCTCGATTTTGCAAAACCTAAAATCGCAGACCTAAGACCCTGCAGCCTGGAAGAGATCATAGATAAAAACATCGCGTTTTTATCGTCTTCAGATGAGCATAAAGAAATTAAAATCATCCGGGAATACCAGTACGCGCCGGACATTCTTGGAGATCCAGCCATGCTCTATCAGGCCTTTTTGAATATTTTCCTCAATGCATTCCAGGCCATGGATGAAAAAAATGGACGCATCACCATTACCACATGGTATGAATCTGGATTTGTCCTTGCCGCCTTCACAGACACTGGCCCGGGCATTGACGAAGAGATTCTGAAAAAAATCTGGACGCCCTTTTTTACCACCAAGGAGATGGGAACCGGTTTAGGTCTTGGTATTATCAAAAACATCATTCAAGCGCACCAGGGGGAGATCAACATCACCAATGCCGAACCCCACGGAACCCGGGTGGAGATACGTCTGCCCGCAGCGCCGTAACATATCCGGGAGTTATAATGGAACGAATATTAATTGTAGATGACGAAAAACACTATCCCATGATCATCGGTGAAGTTTTAAGCGAAGAAGGGTATACCCCGTTCACCGCATCAAGCGGGATGGAAGCACTGGATATCCTGAACACCCAACCCATTGACCTGGTCTTATCCGATGTCAAAATGCCGGGCATGTCCGGTATTGACCTTTTAGAAAAAGCCAAACAGATCAAACCCGATCTTCCGGTGATCATCATGACAGCATTCGGCAGCGTGGAAAAGGCGGTAGAAGCCATGCACAAAGGCGCCTATACCTTTATTTTAAAACCCTTTGAAAACGAAGCCCTCATTGCGCACATCGCCAAAGCGCTGTCCGTGTCCAAAATTGTCATGGAGAACACCCGCCTTAAAGATGCCATCCGGTCACGGTACCACTTTGACAACATCATCGGTAAAAGCAAACCCATGCAGAATCTGTACGAAATGATCAAAAAAGTAGCCCCGACCAGTGCCTCCGTACTCGTCGAAGGAGAAAGCGGCACCGGCAAGGAACTTGTGGCCAAATCTATTCATTATAATAGCATGAGAAAAGATCAGCCCTTAATTGCGGTGAACTGTTCGGCATTTGCCGAATCTCTTATGGAAAGCGAACTTTTCGGGCATGAAAAAGGGGCATTCACCGGTGCCGTGGGGTTGAAAAAAGGCCGGTTTGAAATGGCAGATAAAGGCACGTTATTTCTGGATGAAATCGGGGAGTTGTCCATGCCGCTCCAAGTCAAACTTTTAAGAGTTCTCCAGGCACGCACCGTGGAACGGGTTGGCGGGACTGAAAGCCTGCCTGTGGATTTCAGACTCATTGCCGCCACCAACAAAATACTGGAAGACGAAGTTAAAAAAGGCAATTTCCGGGAAGACCTGTACTATCGTCTCAATGTTGTCAAAGCCAACATCCCCCCCCTGCGTGACAGGCTGGAGGACATTCCGTTGCTTATCAATCACTTCATCGAAAAATACACCCAGGGTCCGGAGGCTGCCGGGGGGGTCACAGGAATTGATAAAGAGGCAATCCAACGGCTCTGTGACTATGAATGGAAAGGCAATGTCAGGGAGCTGGAAAACGTCATTGAAAGGTCTGTCATTCTGGCTACGGGCAACATCATCACGGTATCGGACTTGCCGGCCCAGATCCGTAATCCCAAATCCGGCACACTTCAACTGGACGGCATACCTGACGGTGTAGGTCTTTCGGAAACCCTGGCTGCAGTGGAAAAAAGAATGATTCTGAGGGCAATGAAGATGACCGATAATGTTCAGACAAAAGCCGCAAAAATCCTTGGCATCGGGAAAAGCGGACTGAATCAAAAACTAAAAAAATTCAATATAGACAAAGAGTTAAATCTCAACGACAAATAATATTGAACCAGGGGTTCAAAATTTTGAACCCTGAAAAAGTTCGTCATTGGCCGCTGACACTCTCTTTTTAAAAAAACAGAACCCTGAAAGTTCAAATTTATGAACTATTTTGTGGCGCACCCACGATCATCAGGCACACTATGCGCTTAAATATAAAAATTATGCGCTATCTTTTCAAATAGATAGAAATTATAACAGAAAATATAATCTAAATGGCAGAAGAATTGCACATAATAATTATAACTAACCAAAGGTTAGTTTTTCATCTT
Organism: uncultured Desulfobacter sp.; assembly: GCF_963666145.1. NCBI lineage: Bacteria > Pseudomonadati > Thermodesulfobacteriota > Desulfobacteria > Desulfobacterales > Desulfobacteraceae > Desulfobacter > uncultured Desulfobacter sp. The sequence goes on from NZ_OY762614.1 coordinate 1,933,816, forward strand.
TTTTTCCTTTTCTAAAAAAGGCTGCCTCACCCAGGCAGCCTTTTTTAGTTTATACACTATTTGATCCGGGCCTCTGCGATATCCTTATACATGGAACTCACCGGACTTTCGGCAATCTTTTCATACATTTGACGGCCGGCATCCATATCATTGAGTTTTTCATAAATCTGAGCCAGGGCAAACCGTGCGTCGTCTTTCAAAAGGTTTGACGTCCCCTGTTCCACACGCAGATAATAGGATTTTGCCTGCTCTAAATCATTTTTCAATTCACAGATGGATCCCAGGGCACAAAGCAAAAAGTTCTTGACCCCGGCCTTATCCCCCACGGTTGACAGTGCCTGGGAATACAGGTCAAATGCTTTATCATACGCTTTGGCATCAAAACATATTTTACCGAAATTGATCAGTGCCATACGCCCGGCACTGGTGTTTGAATATTCATCAAAGAGCGTCTGAAAGTCATCCTTAACCGCATCATACCCTTTGCTGGCATCCTGATCTTTGGCATATTGCGCCTCATATGTTCTATAGGCGTTAGCCGCCAGTTCGGATGCCTTTATTTCAGACTGTTTAAAACTGATCATAATTGCCGAAAAAACGACCACCACACCAACCACCGCGCCGACTGAAATCATCAACAATTTTTTATGGGCAGCAGACCATTCGGCTGACTTGGCGAGTCCCGCCTGGAACGGATCCATCTGGGCCAGTTCTTTTTTCCGCTCATTTGATACACCTTGATTTGCCATGAAATTATCACCTTATAAAAAAATTATTTATCCGAACTACCACACCAAGCTTTTATACATCCATCCGACTTCACCGTCAGCATGCTCAATTTTAATCCACTCTCCTTTACGATCAAGCACTTTGAAAGGCACCCCGCGCTCCACTCTGAGCACAATGTCGCTGGATTTATCGGGTTTTGAGCGGACATTGCACTTTGATTTTGTGGAAATCACCGTATCTGTTTTCCCCAGCAGGCTTTTATGAATCCAGGCCGTATCCCCTTCAAAATCCTTTACCTCATACCAATCATTTTTTTTATTGATCACAAGGAAAGGGTGATATTTTTCAACCTGCCATAATACCTTATACTTGGTTCCCGAGCCATTTCTTAAATTGGCAACAGAGGATATCACCGAAAGGCGTTCCGAGGCCAAGGCAATTCCGGCATACAGAAAAACAAAAAGACAACACACTGAAATGAATAGAACATGCTCTTTTTTCACACGATACATAAATATCTCCGGTCGACTCAGTTTCAATCACGTCGTACCCGGTATATCAGAAAAACACCTTGTCATGCAAGGCATTGCAATCGTTTGCCACAGCGCAGGCTTTGATAGCTTAATATCAAATTCCCATAGTGCCCCCTGACACGGGGAATGAGGCGGGCCCCCGCCCAAAGCACAGAAAGCTTACGGGGTGATGTTCTCCACAAAAATTTTCGCGGCATCCTTTTCAGAGAGAAAAAAGCGATGCCCCCGCACCATAACCTCAACGGCATCTGATCCCGGACTGTTGTCCATTACCCGCACAACGACACCCGGATGAAATCCCATCTTTCCCAAGCGCCGCCGGGAAAAGTGGCCGCCGTTCACCCGAGCAATACTGCCCTGTTTTCCCGATGGCATTCTGAAAATCGGCAAGGCCTCATTAAAAAACGGCAGGGATTTTGCCACGGGCCCCTCACTGGATGCACCTTCTGATCTTTTTTCGGGACGAACCCAAATTTTAGCGGCCATCCCCGCACACAGAATCAGCCGATTGCAGTCCGATGCAATGACAATCTGCCCGCCAATGGCACTGGAAATAATTTCAACAAAGATACCTGTCCGCAGTCCCATGGAGGCAAACCGCATCTGCATTTTTCTGCCGGCCGCCACATTGACGATTTCGACCCGTTCACCAATTCTTGCCCTGGACAAGGGGATCAAATCATCCCGTTGGGCCATGCACTGGCCGCAAAGACCATAGATCTCCATTTTATGCTGGAGCATGAAAAAACCATATTCTGCCGCCAGTTTTTCCTGGAGATCTTCCAATGCCTCATCGTTAAACTCAATAATGTCACCACATTTGGTACATACCATATGATCGTGGTGCACCCCGAGGTGGCGGTGTTCGTATAGTATGGTTTCATCCCGGCCAAACACCACCTGACTGGCAAACCCGAACCGGCACAGCTGGTCCATGCACTGCTGCAGAAAATCATTGTCCACACGCAAACCGTCCTGCCTGACCTGATCGGCAATCTGGGCAAGGCTTACATGGCCTTCCAATTTTAGAAAAGCGTCCAGTATCTGAAACCGCTCTTCAAAGCGGTCAAAGCCCCGCTGACCGAAAAGGCGACGAAACTGCTCTTTTTCCTGCTGATGCCGGTCCGGCATATTTCTGTACTCCTCTTTACACACCCATGCTTTATTCTGCAGCTAAAAATGAAAGGCACTCACACCATTTCATAAAGAGCATATAAATAATATAGGTCCAATACCTTGTCAACATTGCCAATTACCAAATACACCGTCGAATATTATTTGACAGCTGTTGGCTGCATCTTTTAGAATATAAACACTTTTTTCCGAAAACAAATCCCGCTGAAAAATCCCAAGGAGGTGCCCATGGGAACCGACAACCTGATATATCTTGAGGTGCTGGAATGGTTTGACGAAACCGGCCTGGAACTCATCCACCGTCTGCCGGAAAAAGGCTCCGGCGAAATCAAATTCGGCGCCCAGCTCATTGTCCGGGAAAGCCAGGCTGCGGTCTTTTTCTACCAGGGAAAGGCCGTTGGTGCCTTTGGCCCCGGACGGCATACATTGAAAACAGGCAACATTCCTATTTTGACAAAAATCGCAAGCCTGCCCTGGGCCATGGAAAGTCCGCTGAAGGCCGAAGTATTTTTTGCCAATCTAAAGACATTTACCAACCTGAAATGGGGCACCCGGGACCCGGTGGCATTCAAGGACAAGGACCTTGGCCTGGTAAGGCTCAGGGCCTTTGGCGTCTTTAACTTGAAAATTGTCCAGCCAGTTCTGTTCATCAATACCCTGGCCGGTACCCAGGGCATCTACACAAGTGCCGATGTCGGCGATTACCTCAACCAGGTGGTGGTATCCAGATTCAACGACTATATCGGCGAGAAGGTCTCCTCCATTTTTGATCTGCCCAAACAGTATGATGAACTGGCCAAAGGTCTGGCCCAAAGACTGCGTGAGGACTTCAGCGCATTCGGGCTTGCGTTGACACATCTTTACATCAATTCGATCACCCCGCCCCCGGAGGTTCAGCAGGCCATTGATGACAAAAGCCGGTTAGGACTCTTTGACGATATGAACAAACTGATGCAGATGAAAACCGCCATGGCCATGGAAAAAATTGCTGAAAATCCCCAGGGCATTGCCTCGGACGGCGCCCAGGCCGGATTGGGATTAGGCTTGGGCATGATGCTGCCGGGCATGTTCACCCCACAGATGCCCTCCCCGGCAGACCAGAAAGCGCAGACCACTGCCTGCCCGGAGTGTCAAAACCAAATCCCTTTGGACGCAAAGTTCTGCCCCCAGTGCGGTCATCAGCAGGTGGTCTTTGCACGGTGCCGGTATTGCGGTAAAAACATCACCCCCGGCACAAAATTCTGCCCCAGATGCGGAAAGCAAGTCGCTGAAAAAATAGAAGAAAAAATCTGCAGCAATTGCGGCGCAAAAAATCTACCGGATTCACTTTTCTGCAACCAGTGCGGAGAAAAATATTAGCTACGCGGTCCAACATCAATGCCCCCAGTGCGGAGCCCCGGTGACGTTAGGCGAAGAGATCCGGTTCTTTGTGTGCGAATTTTGCCGGGTGCGATCCTGCATTTCCCAGAAAGGGTTCCCCAGGTATTATCTGCCCAGATCTTCCCAGGTGCCCACGGATGCGGCGTTTATATACCTGCCCTATTGGCGTTTCAAAGGCGTGCGTTACATGTGTACCGCATCCGGAGTCACTCATAGATTTACGGACATCTCCAGTCTGGCTCTGGCGGATATGCCGACCCAAATTCCGTTTTCTTTGGGACTTAGGGCCCAGGCCATGCCCATGAAGCGAATCAGGCCTGATACCCAAGGAAAATTTTTTCGTCCCCTGTCCGCGGCAACGGTATTAAAAGACCAAACTATGGGTTCAGACCAGGAGGAAGGCCCATTTAAAGAGGATATCGGAGAAACCTTCAGCCTTATCTATTCGCCTTTTTACATCGACCAGCAGCAGCTTGTGGATGGGGTGACAAATCAGGCCTTGTTGTCCCTGGACAAGACAACACCGGAGATTTTCAACCTTGATCAAATACGGCCCGGTGTCGAGACCCATTTCATTGCCGGCATTTGCCCCAGCTGCGGGGCAGACCTTGAGGGCAGCGGTGATTCACTGGCCCTGGTATGCAAAAACTGCCACTCCCTGTGGCGGGCCAAGGCGGAAAAACTTGCAAAAATTAAATTCGGCACCGCAGCGCCAGCCCGTAAAGAGGACGTCATGGTGCCGTTCTGGCGGATCAGCGCCCAAATTTCGCCCATCCACCTGTCCAGCCATGCGGATCTGGCCCGACTGGCAAACCTGCCTCTGTCCATTCCCCGGGAATGGGAAGAAAAACCTGTGCATTTCTGGAGTCCGGCATTTAAAGTGCGGCCGAACATTTTCTTGCGGCTGCTGGGCCAAATGACAGCAGCACAGTTGGAGCCCCGACTGTCCCAAACCATTGAAAGCAATTTATACCAACCAGTAAATCTGCCCGCTTCAGAGGCCATCCAGACCATTGGCATCACCATGGCCTCCCTGATCAAGCCCAGAAAAGAAATTATTGAGATCTTACCCAAAATTGAAGTTACCCCCCAAAACGTCACCTTGATTTTTCTGCCGTTTCAGTCATCCATCCATGATATTATCCTACCGGATTTAAACATCGGCATTAATAAAAAAGCCCTGGCCTTGTCCGGCAATCTATAACCATCTGCGTGCCGATATTGCACAAACAGGCCGGGGCTGGTAAAACAGTAATTAAATAAAAGCACCATAAAAATACAGGGGACAGGAACAGCCGGTTTAATGACACAATTGAATTTTGATACAACAGCAGCAGGCACCATCAACACGGCCCAAGATCTGACCCGATACCTAACCAGGCCCCTTAACATCGGCAACAAAACCATTTCCAACCGCATGGTCCTTGCCCCCATGGCGGGATTAGGCCACATTGCCTTCAGGCAGCTTGTGACCCGATTTGCAGGCTTCGGCCTGCTGTTCACCGGCATGTGCTCGGCCAAAGCCGTGCCCCATGAAAATCCAAAAGTCTCCCATGTGTTTTCCTGGCGGCCCGAGGAGCTGGGTCACACCGTATGCCAGCTATTTGGCCCGGAACCTGAAATCATGGCCCGGGCTGCCCAGCGTATTGAAACCGAAGGGTTCTTCGGGGTGGACCTGAATTTCGGATGTTCCGTTGCCGCAATCTGCAAAAAAGGATGCGGGGCTGCACTTTTAAAAACGCCGGAAAAGGCTGTAAATATTGTTTCCGCAGTCAGAAACGCTGTATCTTGCCCGGTGTTTGTTAAATTTCGAACCGGATGGAAAGATGAGCCCCAGTTTCCTGTAACCATGGCCCGGGCCTTTGAAGATGCCGGGGCTGACGCCTTGACATTTCATCCCCGGGTCGCCCCGGACAGAAGAAGCCGAAGACCCAAGTGGGAACTGATCGGCAAGGTCCGGGATGCGGTCTCCATTCCTGTATTCGGCAATGGGAACCTGTTTGCGCCAGAACATGGGATCAAAATGATCCGAGAAACCGGCTGCCAGGGGCTCTCCATTGGCAGGATGGCCGTGGCCCGGCCGTGGATGTTTGCCCAGTGGACCCAAGGTTTTCAACCGGAATCCACCATTTATATGGAAACCGCCCTGGAGATGGCAGGACTTTTAAGCGCCCATTATGAAGACCATTTTGCCCTGAAAATGTTTAAAAAATTTGCCCCCTATTTCTGCGCCAATTTCAAATTTTCCAACGCCATTTTAAAATCCTTGATACGGGCTGAAAATATGAACGAACTTTGCGACAACATACGGCGTCTTCTGGACCCGCCGCCCCAGACATTGAGTTTACCCAACATCAATCTGTTTGTTTGACAATCTTGTGTTCACAAAACAAATGCAGTAAAAAAGAAAGTACAGAGATAAAAAAATGGATAAAATCTTCTTTTTTAAAAAATTCAGCGTGTTAGCCGCCGCCAGTTTAATCATCGGCTGTGCAGGCTCCCCCAAACCTGAACCATCACAAATGGCCTTAGGGAGATGGCAGAACTTACCCATCAATGCAGACGGCAGCAAAGATGACTGGCCAAGATCCGCGCCGCAATACCAAAACAGCGAAACAGAGACAAAAATATGGATCAGCAACGATGCCAAAAAGGTCTGTTTACTGGCGGAAATTAAAAATCCCGAAATAGCCCGGCAGTTGACCCAGGGCAATCTGATCCTAACCGTGGAAACAAATGAAAAAGACGCCAAGCCGTTTTTAATCCAGCTTAAAGGTCACACCCCATTCATCGCCCATGGGGAACAGGGACAGGATACACCGACACCGGCATCCACGCCCCAAGACAGGCCGTCCATGCCGGGGGGACACTTGCCGGACGCCCTTGTGGTAACCTACCCCTTTTCCTCCGGCCCCGTCACCATGTCCATGAAGGAAGCCCGGTCCACAGGCATCGCCCTTGGCCTGGCAGATGCAGGCCGCCACACTCTGATTTTTGAAGCGGTGATCCGCTTTGATGCAATATTCTATAACGTCCCCCCGATCCCAGGAACTGTTATTAACATTGTGCTGTCAGCCAAAGATCGTTCTTATGCCATGAAACGGCGGAAAGATCCGAATGGAAACGAAAATCCAAATGAAAACAAAGACGAGCAGCCTAAAGGAACGCCTCCCGGAGGAGAACCGCCCGATCACGGATCTTTTGACCACAAAAACGACGCCAAACCAGATGATGTGAAACAAAAAAAATCATCAAATGAGGCCTTCAGGGCCGCAGTTAAAATTACCCTGGCCGGCCCCACAGAATAAACGCCGGGCCACAGACGAACAATGACGGAACACAATAGATTGGACCTGACACAATTTAAATGCTCAGGATGCGGGGTTTGCTGCAGACAAAGCGGTTACGTCCGCCTGACAGCCAAAGAGCCGGATATCATCGCCGATTTTTTGAATATGGATGTCCGGGATTTTATAGAAAAATTCACCTGCCTGACCAGGGACCGCAACGGCCTTTCAATCATTGATGCCCCGGACGGCGCCTGTATTTTCCTGGACAGTGACGGCTGCCGCATTAATCCTGTCAAACCCGCCCAGTGCCGGGATTTTCCGGTTAAATGGCAGTTCTCTGACTTCGAAGAGATATGTGAATGGGCACGAAAAAACAGATAGTGATTGCATAGAGACACCCAATGAATCACCCCATACAAGGAGGATTAAAAATAAAATGGTAAAAGAACTTGACTGCAGGAAGATGGATTGTCCCGCACCTGTACTGGAAACAAAAAAATGCCTGGAGAGTGATGCCGTATCACAGATCCGGGTGATGGTGGATAATGATGCCGCAGTTGAAAACGTCAGCCGGTTTTTAACCTATGCCGGTTTTGAGGTGGGTGTAGAATCCGACGGGGCCGTGTCCATTGTGGAAGGGACCCGGGACCAGGCCGATGCCGTTGTGCTTGATTCCGGACCGGCTCGGAAATCAGAGGCCCAAAGCCAATCAACTGCAGCGGACAGCCCCGCTAAAATCATGGTGATGGCCGCATCCAACAAAATGGGTGTCGGGGATGATGAGCTGGGCGCAAAACTGATGATCAATTTCATCAAAACGTTAAAGGAGATGGGAAAGGAGCTGTGGCGACTGGTTTTTGTCAACCATGGCGTCACCCTTGCCACGGTCGATTCTCCGGTGCTTGAAGACCTGCGCGAACTTGAAGCGTCAGGCGTCACCATTCTGGTGTGCGGCACCTGTCTGACCCATCTGGAACTGATGGAGAAAAAAGCCATTGGTCAGACCACCAATATGCTGGATATTGTGACGGCCATGCAGTTAGCCGACAAAGTCATCAATATTTAGGCGCTAATGACAAGGGTTCAATTTTTGGTCACGAAGAACTCATCAATCATGTGATCGGCCTTTAACCGGTTGCCGTAGACTTGGGCACTGTTCTGGTCCGTGAACTCGGATACACGGACCAGATACCAGGTTTTGCCGCCACCTGTTGTCTCCTTCATGGTGGTGTCGATTCCCTTTGCGGCAAGGGTTGCCATATATTTTTCGGCATGGGCTTTTTTATGATAGGCCGCCACCTGGATGGTAAACGGTTTAGGTATCATAATTTTTATCTGCTGTGCCGGTTGTTCCACTGGTTTTTTAAACATGTGGGAAACGGTGCCCCATACAAAAAAAATCAACCAGATGCCCACGCAGACAATCATCATCCCCCACAACCGTCTCCACCATCGTTCACGGACCTGTATCAGAGATAACACAGCATATTTGGCTTTTCCGGTTTTGCCAGAAATAACAGGACTCTCTTCAGATGCCTGATCATCCGAACCGACAGCCGGCCCGCCCCCGTCTTGCCCCATACCCATAAATGCCGTCGAATCAACCCGTTCATCCCCAAGAGTACCTCCCACGGGTTCCGACATTAACCCCTCCACATCCGGCTCAGGCGTCTCCAGACGTTCGGACATCATGTGCCGTACTGTTTTCGCCCGAACCTTATCCTGGTTTGATATTTCGCTGGGCATGTCAACCATATCCAGAAAAGCCCGGTACAGACGCCTGGCTGAAAAATCCATCCGGCCCTGGTCCAGAAACAGATCCACCAGAGTCCGGCAAAGGTCAGGATCTGCGTACCAGGTGTCTGCCAACACAGTCAGTATGGCGTGGGTGTACGTTTCGGCACCATCCTGATCCTGGATGCGTTCAAGCCAAAACCGGGCAAGACTTTCGTCCTTGGGATTTTGGGCCAGCCAGGCACTGGCTGCGCCCTGAATTTCCCGGCGCCAGCTGCCCGATGACAGGTAAAAACGCGCCAGGGAAGAAAGAAGCATGGGGCGGGTCCGCCGGGCAGCCAGGGGCGATATCCAGGCACTGTCATAGATCCGGACAGCCCGGATGAAATTTTTTTCGGCCCGGGAGGCAATACCGGAACGTTCCCACAGCTGACCCTCCCGGATCAAGCGCTTGACACGCCAAACGCCTGAAATATCCATGGATATACCCAACCCCAGCCCCAAAAGCAGATACATCAAAACAATAAAAACCGACGCAGGCATATCCGAAAGCCATCCGGACAACCGGGGAAACAAAAGAAATCCAGAGGGCAGAACCACCAGGGTTGTCAGGCAAAACCGGACACTGATATGTCGGACAATGCGAACCATCTTAATTCTCCGGGCAGGGTTCCTGACCCTTTTTCAATGCCACACGAATGGAATCCGAGGGCGCTTCTGCCTCCGCCTGCCCAGACCCGGCCAGGCATCCCGTTGTTTCCCCCACCATTTCATACCGGATATCAGGCGGCATCAAAAAATCACGCTCCGGCTCACCTTTCATGGCCCGAATCATGAAGTCCGTCCAAATCGGCACAGCTCCCTGCCCACCGGTAATTCCCCTGCCATTTTTATCTTTGAGTTTTCTTTTTTGGTCATACCCGGTCCATACGGATACGCAGAGAGAAGGCGTAAAACCGGTAAACCAGGCATCATTATAATTGTCCGTGGTCCCGGTTTTCCCGGCTGCGGGACGCTTAAATCCCAGACGTCGCACCCCGCTGCCCGAACCGGAATCCACAACGCCTTCCATCATGTCCACCACCTGGAAGGCCGTTGCCGCATCCAACACCCTGCGATCTTTAACGATGTGCTCAAAAAGCACCCGGCCCCTTGCATCTTCAACCCGCCAAAACAAAAAGGGTTCATGGTAAATGCCGAGACCCGCCAACGTCGAAAACCCGACTGCCATATCCATAACGCTGACATCAGAGGTCCCAAGGGCCACGGAATAGACAGATTCTAAAGGGCTTTTTACACCACAGGCTTTGGCCACATCCACCACGGCAGCAGGCCCCACATCCGCCACCAACTGGGCTGCGACGGTATTCACCGAATGGACCAAAGCCTGTTTGAGGATCATGGGACCCCTGAATGTTTTTTCAAAATTCTGGGGGTACCAGTCGGGAGCCCCTGCAACGGGAATGGCCACAGGCCTGTCCTGGAACAGGCTGGCCGGATTCAGTTTTCTATTCTTAAAAGCGGCATAGTATAAAAAAGGTTTAAACCCGCTGCCGGCCTGACGTTTACTGTTCACAGCCCGGTTGAATTCGCTTGCATAATAGTCCCTGCCCCCCACCATGGCCTTCACCGCGCCGCTGGCGTTATCAATGGCCACCAGAGCGGCCTGGGGTTTTTCAAGCGCCCCCGTATCCAGCCCCATAACCTCATCAAGCCGGGCCATTCCCTCCATCACCGCAGTGCAGGCATCGGCCTGGCGGCGGGAATCCATGGTCGTATACACTTTAATACCACCATCGTAAACCACATCCTCACCGTACATATCCACAAGCTGTTGAATCAACGCATCCAGAAAATAACTGCCGGTCCGGGAATCTTTACGTCCATCGTGCAGCTCCGGACGAATGGCATCTGTTTTAGCCGCCTCATCGGCCGTAATAAAACCTGCCGCCACCATGCGGTTCAGCACCACCCGCCGCCGGGCAAGCGCTCTATCGTAATGCCGGAAAGGATTGTATTGGGAGGGAGATTTGGGCAGCCCTGCAAGCAATGCCGCTTCAGCCAGGGTCAAATCCTGGGCGGATTTATCAAAATACATGCGGGCCGCACGCTCAATGCCCTGGGCCCCGGCCCCGAAATGGATCTGGTTGATATAGGCCCCGAGAATCTGCTCTTTGGTATTGGCCTGCTCAATCTGAAACGCCACCAGCATCTCTTTAAATTTGCGCTGCCAGGTCTGTTCAAAACTGAAAAACAGATTCTTGGCCAACTGCTGGGTAATGGTCGAAGCGCCCTGGATTTGGCCGGATTCAAACAGGGTGATATACAGGGCCTTTAAGGTACGCAGTTTATTTACACCATGGTGTTCAAAAAACCTGTGGTCCTCGGTGGCCACAATGGCATTGAGAAAATCAGCAGAGACCATGTCCAGGGAAACGGCTGTCTTTTCGCCAAGGGCAATGAGCACCTGGCCGTCCGCGGAATAGATCAGACTCTGGGGGGTTTCAATAATACGGCTCAAAGGCGAGGGGAGTTTAGGCAGGTCCCGGGAAATATGAATGACCATCAGGCAGGCTGCGACAGCCGCAAGAGCCACGGTAAAAAGCCCCGTATAAATCAACAGCCGCACCAGGGAAACCAGCCAGGAAAACAGCCGCATCAGCTTTCATCCTTCAGAACCAGGGTCAACTGCCAAACCGCCCACTCCCGGGCTTTAACCTCCACCACCCGGGAGTCGCCCAGGAGATGAAACTCAAATCCCAGACAGATCAATCCGTCCTGGACGGCATTGCCCACCCCCACACGCTCAAGGGAACCCTTTTCAGATAAAAGATCTTGTGTATCCAGAATCAGATCGGATCGCATCTCCCCGGGCAGCCGTGAGACAGCGTTAAAGAAAAAAGCGGCAGGATAAATTCTGTCAAAAAAATCGGGGACATTTTCCAGGGTTCCCGGAATTACGGATGGGCTGCCGTTGTTGCCAAGGGTCTGTACATCCAGGTCCACCTGCTGGACAACCCGGTTCTGGGTATCAATGAAAAAAATTTTCATGCCGCCCATGCGGCCTTCGCAGAAAATCCGGTCGGTGACGCCGCCGTTGAGCAGCCACACCAGACGCACCGGATCAACCACATGTCTGCGGCGGTAGGCAGGTAATGCCAAATACAGTTCCCGAAACCGGTCCTTGTCCAGGTTAGCCCATTCCCCGGGACCCAACTTGGCCGCAAGATCAGCAAAGGACTCTGCGGACCGCACCGTTCGTCCCGCGCTTTCCCGTTCAAAGGCCATCTGATCCAGGGACTGCATGGCATTGACCATGTGCCGCCCCGCATCCCAGATGGCACCGTTTTCAGGGCGGGCGTCATTGGTAGACGCAAGATAATTGCCCACCAGCCGTTCGCACCAGTCAAAACGAAACTCAGATACCACAAGGATACAGATGACCGATAGAATTACCAGATTCAAAACCGAGCAACTTCGTTTGAACCACTCTTCCGGCGTGCTCGGCCCATACCAGTTTTGGGTGCGCAGATTCATAGGCGGAACAAAAAAGGGCTCAGGCTTTGCCCACAGCTTTCATTGAATCGTTGAATACCGCATACATCTGTTCATGCTCAGACAATGCGGCGGCCAGAAGCGTATTCACCAAAGAATCATCTTCCTGCTCAAGATCCTGGGATTTAATCACATAGTTTGCACTCAGATCCAGGGCGGTCATGGCATTGCCGGTCTCAAGGCCTGAACCGAGCCGGACAAGACAGATTTTTCGGCGAAGAAACATATCCATATTATTCATATACCCGACGATACTTTTGTCCGTATCAAAGGAGTCATCCATCACCACCAGGGGATAGACATAATATTCAAGACTTTTCAACGCCTGGGCCGGAGATTCAGCCACATGGGTCTTTAACCCCACATGTTCCAATCCAGCCAGAACCCGCTTGCGGCCAAGGGATGGGGGCATGCAGACCAGGGCCTGTTTTGATCCGCCGGCCTGAAACATTGATATATCCGGTCCCATGCCGGCCGACCCGGGATTCCCGGCCGATGCTTTAACAGGAACAGAGGCAGCACATTTGGGGCATTTAAATGAAAAATCCTTGTCTTTGGGTATTTTATCATCGGGCAGGTTCGCACTACTGCCGCATGCCGGGCAGGCAATCTTCATAATAAGTCCTCCTCTCCCCCGTAACTGCGGTCAATCTCAAGGGATTGAATGCCGCTTGTGGATTCCCCCCTGGCGCTTTTAATCCGGTCAAGCCCCCGGCCCACAATATCCTTGCGTGATGCATAGGCCATGGCCGTGTTTTCGTCAATTTTCCCTTCTTCATACAAACTTACAATAAACTCGTCAAAGGAAATCATACCCTGGGGTTTACCCGCCACAATGATGTCGTTAAAGGTTTTGCCTTCGGACTCCCCGTTTAAGATGCTGTCCTTGACCCGCAGATTGGTGGCCATGATTTCAAAGGCAGCCACCCGCCCACCGCCCATCTTGGGCAAAAGCCGCTGGGCCACCACCCACCGGACCGTGTCGGCCAGGCGGATTCGGATCTGGGTCTCTTCTTCGGTGGAAAACATGCCCAGTACACGGTTGATGGTCTGTCCGGCGTCCACGGTGTGCAGGGTCGAAACCACCAGGTGGCCGGTCTCGGCAGCCGCCAAACCAATTTCAACGGTTTCCCGGTCCCGCATTTCGCCCACCAGGATGACTTTAGGGGCCTGGCGCAAAGCCGCCCGCAGGCCCGAGGCAAAGGTATCAAAATCCATACCCAATTCCCGCTGATTAAAGGTGGATTGTTTCTGGGTATGCTGGTACTCGATTGGGTCTTCCAGGGTAATTACATGTACGGATTTGGTTTCGTTGATCTTATCTAAAAGCGCGGCCAATGAGGTGGATTTACCGGACCCTGTGGCCCCTGTCACAAAAATGATACCGTTCTTCTCCTCAGCCATTTTATGAAAACTTGCCGGCAGATTGAGCTTTTCAATGGTGGGAATAACGGTTTCAAGCTTTCGTAATACGATGGCATATTTGCCTGACCTGGAAAAAATATTTACCCTGAATCTTGCCTTGGTACTCAGCTGGTAGGATAAATCACAGCTGCCCTCCCTGAGCAATGTTTCAAGCTGTTTTCTGTCATTATTGATAAGATTAAGCGCCAAGACCTCGGTTTGAAACGCTGTCAACACCTTGAATCCCGGTCCCAGATCAACAGGCAAGAGCTGGCCGGAGCTCTCCACCTGAAGGGGTTTGCCCGGGGTAATATTCAAGTCCGACACATTATCATGGGAATCCAACATCTTAGTAAGAATATAATCAAGCTGCTGTTTTTTCATGCCTTACTCCTAGGATTGACCAGCCGTTACGCTTCGGTAAAATCCGCAGGCGGTTTTTTAAGAAACGGCCGGAACAATTGTTTATTATTTGCCTTTGAATAGGCATCATCGGGACTGATCTTCCCTGCTTTGTAAAGCCCCATGATCGCATCGTCTAGAAGCTGCATTCCGTATTGCTTGCCGGTCTGGATCATGGACGGGATCTGGTGGGTTTTGGATTCCCGGATAAGATTTCGGACCGCAGGGGTTGCCACAAGGATCTCCAGGGCGGCGCACCGGCCCTTTTTGTCAATCCGTTTAAACAGCACCTGGGCCACGATGGCCCGAAGGCCGTCCGACAGTGTGGATCGAATCTGGGCCTGTTCACTGCTGGGAAACACCTCAACAAGTCTGTCCACGGTTTTATGGGCACTGGATGTATGCAGGGTGCCAAAGACCAGGTGGCCTGTGGACGCCGCTTCAACGGCCAGAGAAATGGTTTCAAGATCCCGAAGCTCGCCCACCAGGATAATATCCGGGTCCTCGCGCAAGGCTCCGCGAAGTGCCGCGGAAAAGGTCTTGGTATGGGTGCCCACTTCCCGGTGGTTCACAATACAGCCCTGGCTTTTGTGAACGAATTCTATGGGGTCTTCAACGGTAATGATATGGTCTTTTCTGTTTCTGTTGGCCTGATCAATGATGGCGGCAAGGGTGGTTGATTTACCGGACCCGGTGGGGCCTGTCACCAATACAAGACCTCTGGGCAGGTCCGCCAGTTTTGAAATTACCGTCGGCAATCCCAGGGCTTCGGCGGTCAGGATATTTGAAGGAATTTCGCGGAATACGGCGGCTATGCCGTTTTTCTGCATGAAATAATTGGCCCTGTAACGGGCGAGGCCGGGAATTTCATACCCGAAATCAACATCCCCGGTTTCTTCAAATTCCTTAATTTTTTCCTGGGAGGTAATTTCATAAAGCATGCCGCGCAGCTTATCATTGGTCAATTTATCGTATTTAATTCGCTCAATGTCGCCATGAAGTCTCAACGCCGGCTGCTGCCCTGCAGTCAGGTGCAGGTCAGACGCCCCCTGGTCATGCATGAGCTTGAAAAACGCATCTATTTCAGCCATTTCTTCCCCTTTTACGTTATTTGTTTGCCCCCTAACAGAGAATATCAGAAACGCCTGGCCATAACGCAACACAGCCCTTTACAACAAGGGCGTGTCGCCAAACGCGTCATGTGAAACAAAAATAGCCTACTTAATTTAATGTCCTTTAGGAACGGACGATCAGCTTTTCAGTGAATGCAATCCCTGTATCGATGAATGAATACTATATTTCGCTACAGGTTCGTCTTGGTATATAAAGAGGTCAAGTCAGCCCATGGCTGTTTTTCAAAAAAGATCAAGCCCGCCGGATAAACTTCAGGGCTGTATCTGCTTCATCGGCCGCTTTGTTCTCTTCTATGGTCATCTCAAGCATTTTTGAATGCGATTCAAGAACCGAGCTGATCTGCATTTCAAGCTGGATACGCTGGCGCTTAAGTTCCGTAATATCGCTGTGTAACTGGGAAAGACGTTTATGGGCCCGGTTCAAAATTTTCTCAGCCTCAACTTCAGCGTTGGCAATGGTTACCTGGGCAGATTTTTCAGCGTTATCCTTCATCTGGTCCAGTACTTTCTGGGACTGGATCATGGCATTTTTCATCGATTCTTCGCGTTTTCTATAGCCCTGATTTTCCAGATTCAGTCGGTGATGCTCCTGCCTGAGCTTTTCCATGGCAGCGTCCTGGGATTCAAGTTCCCGGGCCACTTCTTCCAGGAAGGCATCGACCTCCCGTACATCAAAACCTCTAAAACGCGTAGAAAATTCTTTTTGTTTGATCACCAATGGTGTGACGCCCATTAATAAACTCCCTTTTTTGATTTTCACATCGAGCGAGACAAGCCAATGAGGCTTTTTACAACAAAATTCTGAAGGAAAATAATAACTAAAAAGACAACTATCGGCGACATGTCCATACCACCGAAGGTAACGGGGAGATGTTTACGGATCTGATAAAACACCGGTTCCGTAGCCTTGCGAAGGAAACGGACGATGGGGTTGTACGGATCAGGGTTCACCCAGGACAGCACCGCCGAAGCAATAACGATCCACATATAAATATTTAAAGCGTAGTCAAGGACAATGGCAACAGCCATGAAGAAATTAGATACTATCAGCATTCCACATCACCCTGGTTCAGGTTATTTTATGGCCCCTTGTTACCGTGAAACAACTGAAAAGTCAAGTTTTTTTGACTTTTTCTCTATCTTATCGCAGTTTACACCTTGATTCAGAAGGGTTCAAGCTGTGTTATATATAAAAAAACGAAGCACGCATCGTTCCACAAAACGAAATTTTCCTTCCCAAAAAACGGCACGTCTGCTAAAAAACACAGACTGGATAGATATTTACCCTTAAAAAGAGTACGTTTAAATCATTTTGAAGCAATTAATCAATTTCATAAAAACACTTTTTGCCGGAAAATCAAAAAAACAAGATCCCGGCGTCACAGTTCAAAAAACCCGAACGACTGAACCTGAAACCCAGTCTAACGACGGTGAAACCAGGGCGACTGAAAAACCACGTCAAAAACCCAAAAAACCGCGCTGGAGCATAGAGCAATTCCAGGTCGATCCCCAGGAAGGGAAAACCCGGTTTCATGACCTTAAACTCACCACAGGGCTGATGCATGCCGTCTGTGACCTTGATTTCAAATACTGCACAGAGATCCAGGCCCGGCTGCTCCCCCACACCCTTGAGGGCCGGGATGCCACGGCCAAAGCCCAGACCGGAACAGGCAAAAGCGCCACATTCATCATTACCTTGATTTATCAGTTCGCCCGCAAATCCGTCAAACGGGAAAAAAGGTACCCCCGGGCCCTGATCCTTGCCCCCACACGGGAGTTGGTGTACCAGATTGAAAAGGACTTCAAGGGACTTGCCAAATATTCCCATCTGCGGATTGTCCCGGTATTTGGCGGCACAGACTATCAAAAACAGCAAGCGCTTCTCACAGAGAGCCCTGCGGATGTCATTGCCGCAACCCCGGGACGCCTTCTGGATTTTATCTCAAAAAAGCTGATTGATCTGTCCCGGGTCGAGATTGTTGTCATTGACGAGGCGGACCGGATGCTGGACATGGGATTTATTCCGGATGTACGCCGTCTGATTTACATGACCCCCCACAAGGACAAACGCCAGACCCTGTTTTTTTCGGCCACCCTCACCGACGATGTGCTGCGCCTGGCCGAATCCTGGACCCGGGATGCCGTGCGCATTGAAATTGATCCGGAACAGGCGGCGGCAAATTCCATCACCCAGATTGTGTATCTGACCACGGAATCGGACAAATTTAAAAATGTCTGCAACCTCCTGATCAGCGAAAACCTTGAGCGGGTTATCATCTTTGTCAACCGCAAGGACACGGCCAGATATCTGTCCGACAAATTATCCAGGTACGGTCTGAACGCAGGGATACTGTCCGGGGACGTTGCCCAGGACAAACGATTCAAGGTCCTCAACCGATTTAAAACCGGGCAACTCAAAGTCCTGGTGGCAACGGATGTGGCCGCCAGGGGCCTTCACATCGAAAACATCAGTCATGTCATTAACTATGACCTGCCCATAGAGCCCGAACATTACATCCACCGAATCGGCCGCACCGGCAGGGCCGGCGCCACGGGCACGTCAGTCAGTTTTGCCGATGAAATGAGTTCATTTCAAATCCCCCAAATTGAAGAGGTGCTGGGCCACAAGATCAGCTGTGAATATCCGACACCGGCGCTGGAGGCGGACCTGCCGACACCGGCCCCAAGACCGTCCAAAAAAACATCTAAACAAATTCAAACAAACCATGCCGGCAGGGCTAAAAGGCCCTACAAAAGAAGGAGAACCCCTTCAAAACCAACGATAGCCAAAAACTCATAACCTGGCCTGTCCCGGTTGACACCCAACAAGGTTCAATGTAAAAACAAACATACAGAGAAATCCAATTAGCAACAACAAGGAGTAACACCAACACATGTTTGGTTTAGGAATGCCGGAAATTTTATTAATTCTGGCCATAGCCCTTATCGTCATAGGCCCGCAGAAACTGCCGGAAGTGGCAAAAACCCTTGGCAAAGCCATGGGTGAATTCAAACGATCTGCCCAGGATTTAAAAAATTCCATTGATATAGAAACTACGGTGAAGGATACCACGCCAAAGCCTTCCAAAACAAAACTTAAGGATGTTATCAAGGATATAGGTACGCAAGACCCTGAAACACAGCAGCCACCTGATAAACCAGAGACCTCTGACGAAGCCAAGGATGAAAAAGCGGATATAGTCCCGGAACCGGCAAAGGACAGTCCGGATGCAGACACCCCGTCTCCGGTTTCCTCCGAAGCAGAAACAACCACATCAAAAGGATAAATCCATCAGGTATCCGACATGAGCGATCAGGAAGAAAAAAGTCCTTTTACTGAGCACTTGGGCGAGTTGCGTGACCGTTTGATTCACGCTTTTATTGCAGTGGGGGTAGGCTTTGGCGTTGCCTATTTTTTTAAAGAAAAACTGTTTGAATGGCTAACGGCCCCCCTGGTAACAGCCATGGCAAAAAGCGGCCATGCAAAATTAATTTTCACCGGACTGCCCGAAGCCTTTTTCACCTACCTGAAAGTGGCACTGCTGGGCGGCGTCGTCCTTGCCACCCCGGTACTGTTCTATGAATTCTGGATGTTTGTCTCTCCAGGGCTTTACCGCAACGAAAAAAAATATCTTTTGCCCATCATCATCCTATCCCTTATTTTCTTTATTTCCGGTGCGTCATTTGGATATTTCATTGTTTTTCCGTACGGATTCCAATTTTTTCTAGGCTTTACCACAGAAACCATCCAGGCCATGCCGTCCATGAAGGAGTATCTCACCTTTGCATCCAAAATGCTTCTGGCCTTCGGATTTGTTTTTGAGCTTCCCCTTGTGCTGACCTTTTTATCTCGCATGGGCCTGATTACCCCTGCCCTTTTAAAGAAAAACAGGAAATATGCCCTGCTTATATTTTTTGTGGTTGCGGCAATCATCACCCCCCCGGATGTGGTTACCCAGATTATGATGGCCATGCCGCTGATTGTTCTGTATGAAGTCGGGATTATCGGTGCCAGCATCTTTGCCCGAAAGCCGTCAATTCAGGACGACGACGACAATGACAATGACAATGACAATGATGATGATGATGATGAACAAGAAGCATCATTATCGCAAGAATCCAAAGACGATATCGAAACCCCGAATGCACCGGACCCTGAAGGTGAAGAAGAGAAATATTGACTTTACCCGAAAATTGGGTGTAAAAATACAGAAATGAATTAAAATATCGAATCGGCTGTTCAGCCGTTAAAATCACTATAGTTTTAATTTTTAAAAGGAGAAAAGAGGTTATGAGTAAAAAAATTTTTACCCTCCTGTTGGCTGCAGGAATCGCTGTGATTTTCACTGCATCAGGACTTCAGGCAGGCACCAAGGCAGACGATGTCATTACAATCAAAAGTAAAATTTTGGATGCAACACGCAAAAAAGGGCCGGATGCAAAAAAACCGTGTAAATATGTTGAATTCGAACATAAAAAACACATTGAAGACTACAAACTCACCTGCGGAGACTGCCATCATGACAAAGACGGTAAACCCCTTGCCGATCTCAAAATGGGTGATGATGTTCAAAAATGTGAAGAGTGCCATACCCACGTAAAAGCCAACAAGGCGGACGCAACCTTCCAGGGCAAGGCTAAAAAGAAACCTGTTGACATCATGCAACTTGAAGCAGCTTTCCATGAAAACTGCATTGGCTGCCACAAGGAAAAAGGCTTAAAAGTCGGCACCAAATGCGGCGACTGCCATAAAGCAATGTAAATTTTCCCGGGAAATGTTAATTCGTTAACAGTTTCTTTGAAAATATATATAAAAGGGGGAAAACCAGATGGTTTTCCCCCTTTTAATTTTTGCCACGGATAGCATGCCTTGGCAAAAATTATCCAACACACCCCAGACTGGGATCCTGGATGACGATAGTGCGCTTTCTGCGCTTCTTTTTAACCTGGCACATCAAGGTCTTATAGACTGGAAACCCTGAAATGGGATCAAACTGTTCAAGGTCGGTAAGCACATTGACATTGGCTTTTCGCCAGGATTCAGTACCCAAAGGTCCACCGCCGCCTACGGGTGCATACACAAATCCCTGCATCACCTTTTCCGTAACATCCGCACGCATCTCCACAAATGCCCGGGCCGTTTTTACTACCACCGTATCTCCGGCTTCAATTTTTCGCTTTGCGGCATCCACAGGATTCATCTGGACCATGGGGTCCGGATATTTTTCCATAAAATCAGGAATGGCCCGCAAACAGGATTTCATATCCGGCTTAAAAGGCCCGGTGCCAAGGATCAAAGGAAACCGGTTGACCTGCGAAGGACGGCTGACAGGGGTTTCATAGGACTCTTCATATTTTGGCAATCCGTCATAGCCCATCTGTTCAAGCAGGGTGGATTTAATCTCAAACTTACCGGACGGGGTTTCAAAGCCCGGCTTTCCATCTTTTCGCAGGCCGCCGGTTTCCCATTTCCGGTAGGTCATGGGTTCTGCGGGCTTGCGAACCGTCAGCCGATGATCCTGTTCCATATCCATCCGGGTCATACCGGTACCTTTTAAAACTAGATCCAGCAGTTCAGCCTCATCGGCAGGAAATTTTTCGGCATACCCAAGTTTTCGGGCAAGTTCCGTTAAAATGGTAAAACAGGGCTTGCTGTCACCCACCGGCTCAATTATTTGTTCCCGCAGCCGCACCGCATTGCCGTAGAAACAATAGGAAGACTGCTCAAAGGCGGTGGTGGCCGGCAGCACAATGTCCGCCCAGGCCGCATCCCGGGTAAGCTGCAGATCGATAGAAACCATAAAATCCAGAGCATCAAACGCCTTTTGCCACAAAATGGGATTGGGCCAGGAGGTGAGAATGGATGCACCGAGGATAAACAGGCCGTGGATCTTATACGGATCACCATCCAGAATGGATTTCGGCAGACGGTTGGCATGGGGCTCTCCGCCGCAAAAATGGGCGTACGCCGGGAAATGGCCGGCACCAATGGATTTGTCAAACCCGGGCGTTGTGATCTGGTGATCTTTACTCAGATGAATCTGGTTCTCGGGGGGAACAAAACAGCGCC
This sequence comes from uncultured Desulfobacter sp., assembly GCF_963666145.1. NCBI lineage: Bacteria > Pseudomonadati > Thermodesulfobacteriota > Desulfobacteria > Desulfobacterales > Desulfobacteraceae > Desulfobacter > uncultured Desulfobacter sp. The sequence continues at coordinate 1,955,180 of NZ_OY762614.1, forward strand.
CCCCTTCAACATCCATCTGCCCGGCCAGGGCCCAGAGCACCATGACGGCCCGGATATTCTGGACTCCGGATTTCGTGTATTCCAACCCCGTATACATCACATAGCTTGCCCCTTCGGCATCGGCAATCTCTTCGGCCAGTTCCAGAATCAGGTCCAGGGGCACACCGGTAACCTCCGCAACGGTTTCAGGGGTAAATGCTTTGACATAGTCGGCAAACTCATCGTAGCCGACAGTCCACCCCTGCACAAAGGCCTGGTCAATTAAATTTTCCCGGATCAGGATATGGCACAGGCCCAGGGCAAGGGCACCATCCGAACCGGGCCGGATGGGCACCCACAGACTATCCGGCAATTTGGCAGCGGCAGTCTGTCTGGGATCAATGACAATAATCCTTGCCCCTTCATGGGCGGCCCGGACCAGGCGTCCGAACATGGCCGGAGGTGTGGACGTGGACGGATCCGTCCCCCAGACAAAAATCAGATCTGAATTGTCCACATCGGAAAACATATCCGTGTGCAGACAACCGCATGTCAACTGGGGTGCCAGTACGCCCAGGGATGTGTAACATGGAGCCCCCACCCCGAAGGTGTTGGGCGAACCATAGGGAAACAAAATACTTGAGGCAAGGTAGATATGGGAACCGCCAAGCTGGAACGCATCTTTAAAGGCCCGTTCGTAGGACCCTGTACCGGCATAAAACCCCAGTGCTTGGGGACCATGCTCCCTTTTAACGGCATCCATTCTTTCAGCAATAATATCAAAGGCCTCTTCCCAGGATATGGGCTCAAAATCCAATTTCCCCTTGGGGCCTTTACGTTTCAACGGCTGTTTGATACGTGCATCGGAGTAAACGATCTGTTTTGCACTGGCCGCCATGGGGCAAAGCACTTCACCCATGGGCGCTTCAGGGTCCGGGGTGAGCCGGTCTATTTTACCGTCATCATCAAAATGAACTATCACCCCGCATCCGGGGCTGTGAAAACATAAGCCGCAAATTCCCGGTTTCATTTCTGCCAAATCAAACACCTCCCTCTTTTTTTGTTCTTTGGGCCACTACAAACTGAGAAGTAATATACTCCCACAAATTTCGGGTTTTCCGAATTTTCCATAACACCTGTCCCACATCCCGAATTGTAAACCCTGGAGAAAAAACCGATTCCGGATCCTGGAGCAGTCTGCAAATATTGTCCATGCCAAACCCTTTGAAAGGACCTTCATCAGTTCCCCCAAGCCAGAGATCAGAGCTGTTGACATTTTCATCCCAGGAAAATGGATCAGAGAAAAGAAAATGGACTTCCTTTTCATCCATGACCCGGTTGGCTTCACTCAGATGCGCCAACGGGTCCGGGACCTTTTCAAGAATATTGACCGAACTTACCGTGGCAAAGCGCCGGGAACGAAACGGAAGGGCCATGGCATCGGCAACAATAAATTCCGCCCGGTCAAAACCAAAGTCGGGATCCAGATCACAGGCGCGTTTTTCGGTAATCCGGCCCTCCACGATAAGATCAAATGCCAACCACTTTTGGGCCGCAAGTTCCCGGGCAGCCCGGACAAAGGAGATGGAGGTATCAAGCCCCACAGCCCGGTCATGGGTTTTGGTCATCTCAAAAGTCAAACGTCCCACGGAACATCCGATATCAAGGGCCCATCCCGGCCGTTGATCGTAAAAAGCCCGGGCCCATTTCCGGTAGGCATCCGTGGCATCCGGCCCGTTAAAAAACTCTGAATAATGGCTCCACAAATAGGAAGAGAGCATGGAAAAAGAGTTGTACCCTGCAGCATCCTGAACAATGAGAAGGGTCTGTTCGGGTACGACCACGGCAATGCCCTCGTGAATCTCATACACCTGTTTGCATTGGGGGCAGACCAACTTCCCCTCAATTATTTCATCGTCTGTTTGCGTTTGAATATCAGGATTAAGTACAAATTCATTGTCCAAACATTGCGGACAGATCAGCTCCTCAACCAGCCATTTTTTCATAGCAGCTCCTATTTTACACCAGAACCCGTGTAATCATATGCAGATAACCAATTACAATTCGTATTGATACGGACGGGAATAGGCAGGTTTATCAGTGAAATAATTTGATCGATAGATTGTTTTCAAAAAGCGTCGGCCTCAGCCATACAAAGATTAGGTATACCATCCGAACCCTTTGGAATCAACACCTTGACGCTTTCCGGGATAAGGTTTGTGATTAATGGGTGAATTTTTCAAAATCGTTTGGTACAATTGTTGCCAATTTTTTTCATCATTTAAACCCAAATAACGGACACGCACATGGACGCCTATTCAAATATTGTCAAAAAAGTACTCGACCAGGGACAGGTCAAGGAAAACCGCACCGGAGTAAACACCATTGCCATTGCCGGAGCCATGTTTGAACATGATATGGCCCAGGGCTTTCCATTGCTCACCACAAAATTTGTACCCTTCTCCCTTGTGGCCGGCGAGCTGGAATTTTTCATTAAAGGCATCACGGATAAAAACTGGCTGCGGGAAAAGAATAATCATATATGGGATGAATGGTGCTCACCGGCCAAGGTGGCCTACGGGCATGATGATGAGATCCGAAAAAAAATGATGGAAGAGCGGGAACTTGGCCCCATTTACGGATTCCAGTGGCGGCATTTTGGTGGTGGATATCAGGCCTGGGACAAGGCCCCGGTTCCCTCCGGGGTGGATCAGCTCAAAAATCTGGTGACCACCCTGAAGACCAATCCCGATGACCGGCGTATGATCGTGTCGGCATGGAATCCAATGGATCTTGGGCAGATGGCCCTGCCCCCCTGTCACTACGGATTCCAGGTCACGGTAATCAACGGTCGGCTTAATCTGCTGTGGAACCAGAGATCCGTGGACACAGCACTTGGACTGCCCTTCAACATTGCAAGCTATGGGCTTCTTCTTACGCTATTGGCCCAGGAATCAGGATTGAAACCGGGAACCCTTGTGGGCTTTTTGGGTGACACACACATTTATGAAAACCATGTTCAGGGACTCAAAGAACAGCTGCAAAGGGAGCCTTTTGCCCTGCCCGGCATCGAAACCACCACGTTTACCTCTATCTTTGACTGGCAGTATACGGATACGGTTTTAACGAATTATCAACACCATCCGGGCATCCGGTTTGAAATTGCTGTTTGAAAAACAAAAAGCCCTGCAAAGAATAAATCTGCAGGGCTTTGTTGTGCGTATTGCTTAAGGCTGTTTAGAGATTTTCGATGGCCTCCTGAAGTTCAGGCATAAATTCCAGGATATTTTCCACGATTCCCACATCAGCCACCTGGAAAATAGGCGCCTTAGGATTTTTGTTCACGGCAACAATGAAAGGATTACCCTTGATACCGCCCATGTGCTGGAAGGAGCCGGAGATCCCCATGGCCATGTAGACTTTAGGCTTCACGGTCTGGCCGGAGGTGCCGACCTGGCGGGATTTTTCAAGCCATTTGGCGTCAACGATGGGCCGTGAGCAGGAAAGTACGGCACCCATGGCGTCAGCCAGGTTCTGGGCAACTTCAATATTATCTTCATCTTCAATACCGCGTCCAATGGAAACCAGAACGTCGGCTTTGGTGATATCAACATCCCCCACTTCGGCTTCAACCACTTCCAGAAAGGTTCTTTTGGCCGAAAGGTCACCCGCATCACCTGATTTGTCAACCACTGATCCGGATGCACCGGCGTCCGTCGGTGCAAATGCGCCCGGACGAATGGTGATGACGGCACCGGCAGAGGCATCGCAGGTCACGTGGGTGGAAACCGCACCGCCCAGTTCCTGGCGGATAATTTTCAGGGTTCCGCCGTCCATGCCTTCAAAATCTACTACGTCAGCCGCATAGGCGGAATCCAGTTTAATGGACAGGCCGGGGGCCAGATCCATGCCGAATGTATCATGGGCGACCAGTACAATTGCATCGGCCGGAATAATATTGACCAGGGCCTTTCTCACAACTTCAGCGTTGGGATAGGCCAGAGCCGCATCATTAATTTTAATGACTTCTGAATAAGTTTTAGTAAGCGCATTGGCCACGGTGTCCAGATCTGCCCCGGAACCTGTAACCACAGCAGTAAGGGAGGCACCGGCATCAATCTTTTTTGCAGCATCCGGGAACTCCAGGGCCACATCTTCGGCCACCCCGTTTTTAAAAGGAACATATGCAAAAATCTGTGTCATGATCAAAGACCTCCTTTGGCTTTCAGCTTCTCAATCAATTTTTCAATAATCTCATCGGTGGAGCCTTCAAGCATTTCAGCGCCATCGCCCAGATCAGGAACAAAATAATCCACGCGTTTGGTCTTTGCACCGGCCTCGCCTACACTGCCGGCATCCACACCAAGGTCACCGGCACCCTTTACGGGGATCTCAACACTGGCCACTTTACGGATGCCGCGGATACCCACATAACGGGGTTCATTGATACCGGTCTGGATGGAAAGCACGCAAGGCAGCTCAATTTCGTTCATCTCCTGGTTGCCGCCTTCAATTTCCCGGCCCACTTTGATTTTACCGTCGGCGGGTTCAATCTTGTTCACCAGGGACGCATAGGGATAATCCAGCATGGCAGCCAGCATACCGCCGACCTGGCCCGCGCCTTCATCGGCCTGGGCGCCGGTGAGAATCAGGTCATATTTGCCCTTTTCAACTTCAGCTTTGAGAATGGCGGCAATACCTTTACCGTCAGAACCCTCAAAGGCATCATCACAGAGAAGTACGCCGTTATTGGCACCCATGGCCATTTCACGCCTGAGAACCTCTTCAGCCTCATCATCACCTACAGTTACAACAGTGATGCTGCCGCCCAGGTTATCCACA